>JAKSCO010000301.1 GCA_022360575.1 Bacteroidales bacterium
TATCGTAATAAATGAATAAATTCTGGCATTAAAATCTTAAATATAATATACCTTTGGCAAAATATTTACAGTAATAATTTGACTTTACACATTTAATGATTAGTTATTTACAAGTTAAAGAATTAAAGAAATCTTTCGGAGATTTAGTTCTATTCGAGGATATTACGTTTGGTATAGACAAAGATCAAAAAGTAGCTTTAATAGCTAAAAACGGGACAGGAAAAACATCTTTATTAAATATAATTGCAGGAAAAGATAGTCAGGATAAAGGAGAAATAACATTCAGACGCGATTTGAAAGTTGGCTTTCTTGAGCAAACTCCTCCTTTAAACAATCAAAATACTATTATCGACGAAGTTTTTCATGCTTCGGAAGAAATAAAACAAGCCATTTTAGGTTACAATCAGGCAATTGATACAAACGATAAAAATTTGCTTAGCTCGTCGATAGAAAAAATGGATCATCTTCAGGCTTGGGATTACGATGTGAAAGTCAAACAAATATTATCGAAACTAAAAATCGATAAGTATAACCAGAAAATAGAAACCTTATCGGGTGGCGAACGAAAACGAGTTGCATTAGCTGCTGTTTTAATCGAAGAACCCGATTTATTGCTACTCGACGAGCCTACAAACCATCTTGACTTAGATATGATTGAATGGTTAGAGAATTATCTGAAAAATACAAAAGCTACACTCTTAATGGTTACTCACGATCGTTATTTTCTTGATCGGGTTTGTAATGAAATTATCGAAATGGATAATTCGCAAATCTATCAACACAAAGGGAATTACTCATATTTTCTAAAAAAACGAGAAGAACGTTTGGCCAACGAAGAAGCTATGGTTGAAAAAGCAAAAAATACCTTACGCAAAGAAGAAGATTGGATGCGAAGAATGCCTAAAGCTCGTGGGACAAAAGCAAAATATCGTATCGACAATTATTTTCAATTAAAAGATGTTGCTAGTGGCGGACGTAGCGAAGATGAACTACGCATATCAGTACAATCGTCGCGAATGGGGAAAAAAATCATTGAAATAAAAAATTTAAACAAAAATTTTGATGATTATACTGTACTAAAAGATTTCAGCTACAATTTTACTCGAGGCGAAAAAGTAGGTATAGTTGGCGACAACGGAACAGGAAAATCAACCTTTCTAAATTTAATAACAGAAAACATACCTGCCGACTCGGGAACTGTAGATATCGGAAAAACAATTGTGTTTGGTTATTACAAACAAGAAGGAATAAAATATAAAGAAGGTCAACGCATTATTGATGTTGTACAAGAAATTGCCGAGGTAGTCACATTGGGCAACGGCAGAGAAATGGGTGTTAAAGAATTTTTAAATTTCTTTCTTTTTCCGTACGATACACATTATACTCCTGTTTCGAAATTAAGCGGAGGCGAAAAACGTCGTCTTTATCTTGTTACTGTATTAATGCGTAAACCAAATTTTTTGATTCTTGACGAACCTACAAACGATTTAGATATTATGACTCTTGCTGTACTAGAAGAGTATTTATCGACTTTCGATGGTTGTGTGCTTGTTGTCTCACACGATCGTTTCTTTATGGATCAGGTTGTCGATCATTTATTTGTTTTTAGAGGAAATGGAGTAGTAAAAGATTTCCCAGGAAATTATTCGCACTATCGCCAATGGTTAACATCATTAGAAAAAGAAAAAATACAAAAAACAAATGTAAAGAAAGAAGTTACTAAAGAACCTAAAAACAAGGTAAAGACAAAATTAACGTTTAACGAGAAACGAGAATTCGAACAATTAGAAGTTGATATTACCCAACTCGAAAATGAGAAAAAATCATTAGAAGAAGAAATTAGTAGCGGAACTCTAAATAATGATGATCTAATTGAGAAATCAAACCGAATAGGTGAAATAATTTTATTGCTCGAAGAGAAATCAGACAGATGGCTAGAACTTAGCGAATTTGCCTAAACTTGTCAACTTATAATAATTCATTGCATGAGTTTATTTTCAATAAATATAGACACATCATTGTTGTTTAAAACAAATGTGTTTATATTTAGCGAAGCTATAATTTCATTAAACGATTTTCAATATTATAATAATAGTTTATTCTGAGTTGTTAGTTTAAATTCGAGATTGTTTCATATGTAATATAGCTCCTCATATTTTTTCTGAAAGGGATATTTAAATAGTAGTATTTTTATTTATAAACAATTATAAAGTATACAAAATGAAAATATCCCAAAAATTATTAATTAGCGCAGGAGTTACTGTAATTACATTAGGTTTTATGCATTTTATATGGGGCTATAACTTAATTAAATACGAAATTTTCAATGAATTACCACAACGCGGAAAAGATCTTATTCTTTTATCTACTTTAGGCTTAGGTTTATGCTTATCTATATTCGGAATTTTATCAATTTACTTTGCAATGAAAATTGATAAACGTCCATTAACTACTATGACATATGCTTTATCTCAAGCTATATTCTGGATTATTCGTCTCGTATTTGAAATCCTTTATCCAATCCGATTAAGAATTTTTGTAATGAATAATCCTGCCAGTAAAATTATTATTGTAGCGATTATACTTAGTAGTTTATATCTCTGTTCAATTTTTTTAATACGCAAAAAAATTGTTACCCAGAAATTAACACAAGGCATGCCCTAGAATTTAAGTTGTTAAATTATACCTAAAGAACATCAAAATGAGTGATAAAAACAAAAGTTAATTTAAATATCCTGATAATCTTTTTTAACTAAAAATACTAAACTTTTAAGGTTACAAACTTTTAAAAGGTGATATAAATTACCTCCCAATGGTGATTTATATCACCTTTATGCACTATACTAGTAAAGAAGGTGATTGTTAATTTTGCCCAATTCAATGATTGCGGTCGTTATTTCCAATAAGTAGGCGTATTAATAAATGAGTTTTAAGTTTTTATTGCAAAAACTTGAGATTATCTATCTAATCTAAAACAAGAAGAAATGAATAAAGACAAAACTATATTAGTTGTTGATGACTCAGAAACCAATTTAATATTATTAGATGCTATTTTATCTGAAGAATTTAATGTCATAACTGCATTTAATGCCAAACAAGCATATACAGTTTTAATTAATAACAAGCTCGACTTAATACTATTAGATTTATTAATGCCTAACGAAAATGGTTTTGAAATAATAAAAAACTTACAAAACAGTATAAAATATAAACAAATTCCGATAATTGTCGTAACTGCATTTGCAAACGAGGGGAATAAGCAAAAAGCAAATGAATATGGTGTTCTTGATGTAATAGAAAAACCTATAGACATTCCTGTTTTCTTAGACAAAATCGTTTCAGTTTTAAATCTGGAATAAAAATGTAGATTAATAAATAATGTAGTATTAGTATGAGTTTAAAAGACAAAGAAAAAATAGAAGAACTATTAAGAACATACTCGATAAACGATATTTCACAAAAATTTGTACATATTGATAAATGTCTGGTATCGTTACACAAATGCTCAGCAAACGATTTCTTACAATTGAACGAGGATTTTCAAAAGCTTTTTAATCAACTAAAAATCATCTCGAATAACTTTAATGATGTCATAAACCAACTAAGTCAATCGAATACAGACGAACTATATCAGCAAACAAAACTTTTTTGTAAGAGTCTATACGATAATTTAATTTGCAATAAAAAGAAAATAGGCGAAACCAAAATTGTTATCGAAAAAATTTTTGAACAATTCAAATTAATATTTTTCCCAATCAAAAATTGTTCGCAAAATTTGATGATTTTAAAATATCTGCTAACAAATTTTAAAATTCTACTGCCTTCGCACTTAATAAACAACGATAAAGCTCTCTTAATAGAGAAAGAAATAAATCTTATTTCTGAAAAAATAAGCAACTGTCTTAGTCAACTCAACAACCTTTCTTCGTTAAATTTTTCTTTTGCAAAAAGAGCTACAAATAATCGATCTGGAGCTTTATTCTTAGATATAATAGCAATTATAAAAACTTTAGAAGAAAAATACACATCAAACAAAGAAAGACTATTACAAATAGAAATAGACGATCTTAATTCAGACAAAAGCATGAGTGATATTGTAAAAAAACTACAATACCATGATATAATACGTCAGAAAATGGAACATATTCAAAAAACTCATCAAGACATAATCAAAGAGCTTTCGCTATTTAATAATGATGTTGATGACGAAAAATATCTTCTGAAAAAAGCTGAATTTTTTCTAAAAATACGTGACATTGCAGGAATACAAGCAGCTCAACTAATACAGGCAAACAAAGAATACCAAAACGCAATAGAAACAATCATAAATAACTTTGTCTTAATTTTAAATAATATTGAATTACTTAAGAGGTTAACTGCTTCAAATAATGACAAATCGTACTCAGAACAAGATATATTCAGAAGTATAACAGACAAAGTAAACAAATCAGAAGAAATTTATAATAAAGAGTACGAGTCGTATTTAAGTTTCTACGACGAAATAAATACAATTATAAAGCACATCGAAAAAAGTCAGAAATATTTTACAAACATATCAAACTTTATAAGTAATTATAAGTCTCATATAACAGATTACATTAAACATATTTCATCAAATGTTTCAGTTGACGAAAATATTAATAATGCAATAGAACAAATTAACAACTTAATATCCGAGCTAGAAAGTAATTATAATGTATCGCATTTGGTATTTCAAAAACTTATAGCTTATAAAAACGAAGAAATTAAAGAACTTGCAAAAGAAAATGATTGCTTCACTATTGTTGATTTCGACGATATAAAAAATAGTGTTTCGCTATTAAAACAAAATAAAGATCTTATTGAGAATATTTATTTAGAAAACCAATCAATAGGCAGTAGTTCGTTAAATCAAATAAAAAAATCAATTGATGAAATTAAATATTACGACTATTTCGAAAATGTGATTGAAGAAATTATCGAAGAGCTAAATACAATAAATTATAATCTAAGAAAAAATAACGAAATCGAAACTTTAAGTGATAATTTAAGTAAACTGAAAAAATATTATACTATTGAATCAGAACATTTCATTCACGATAAAATATCTAATGGTGAGGAAATTATTATAGATGATAAAGATAATGGAGAAATAGAATTTTTCTAAAAGATATAACATGACATTAAACGAAAATAATATCCAAGTAAAATCGTCGAAAAAGAAAGGCGAAAAAAAAGTAACAATTACTCTAAAAAACGATTTAACAATAAACAATATCGAAGAATGTAAGGAAGAAATCTCAAAGGCTTTTGATAAGAATCAAATCTTAGACTTTAAGTTAAAAGAAATAAAAAATATTGATTTAACCTTTATTCAATTCTTTTATGCTTTGAAACAAGAGTCTGAAAAACAAGAAAAAAAAATTAATTTCGACACAGATTTCCCTCAAGACGTTATGGCATTATTAAATAACACAGATTTATACAAAGTATTTCAGATAAAATAGAAAACTATATCATGAGTAAGAACATTTTAATTGTAGATGACTCTGAAAGTATTCGAGAGGTAGTAAGCTTTACTCTCGAAAATGAGGGTTATCAGGTATTAGTTGGAGTTGATGGTAAAGATGCATTAAAATATCTTGACGGACGCTCTATTGATTTAATCATTACTGACTTGCATATGCCAGAAATGGATGGAATCGAATTAATAAAAAATATAAGAACAATGGATGCTTATAAACACATTCCAATTTTATTCTTAACAACCGAATCGCAAGCATCAAAGAAAATCGAAGCAAAAGAAGCCGGAGCTACAGGCTGGATTATAAAACCATTTGTTCCTGCTAAATTGTTAGCTGCACTTAAAAAAGTATTGAGATAATGGATAAGTTCAAGAACAAATTTATCGAAGAAGCTACAGATAATATTGAAGAATTAGAAGATTCGTTATTGTTAATCGAAAACGATACCGAAAATAAAGATCTAATCGAGAAAATATTTAGAGCAATGCATTCGCTTAAAGGCGGAGGTGCTATGTTTGGCTTTTCTTATCTAAGTGATTTCACTCACAATCTAGAAAACCTATACCAGGTTATACGCGAAGGTAAAAGAACTATAAACAAAGAGATTTTAGATATTACTCTGGCTTCTGTAGATCACATGAAAACACTCTTAACAATTGATGATTTAAATAATGAAGATGTAATAAGACAACATAAAGAATTAATTGAGAAGACACAAAACATAACAAACAATACTGAATCTGTAGAGGATAATCAATCGAACGAAAAAATAGGTTCATATAACAATGTCGAAGAAAAATCATATTATATACATTTCGAGCCTCAAGCCGAAGTATTTAAAGATGGAACAAATCCGATATTTCTTATAGACGAATTAAACTCTTTAGGAGAAACTATGGTTTTAGCCCATTTTAATAAATTACCCGAATATGATAAATTAGATATTATTCAATGCTATACTTATTGGGAAATTATTATCTCGACTAAAGAAGATTTTAATTCAATTTCTGATGTCTTTATTTTTATCGAGGATCAATGTAAACTAGAAATAGTTGAAATTGCCGACTTTGATATCTTTAGTAATGATGAAATAGTTGAACAGATTTCTGTTTTAACACAAGATTCAGAAGATATAGGCTTACCTAAAATACAAGAAATAGTAAAAAAGAATTCTACAGTAAAAATTCTTAATAAAGAACTTGAAAGAGTAATTGCCAATCCTAACTTATCAACTCCAATTAAAGAAAATACAATTTCGAGTATACGAGTATCTGCCAACAAACTCGATCATTTGATGAATTTAGTTAGCGAACTGGTAACCACTCAAGCTCGATTAAATTTAATTGCTGAAAAATCTGAAAATTCAGAGCTAATAACTATAGCCGAAAATATTCAAAAATTATCACGTCAATTAAGAGACAATGCATTCGATATTGTTTTGATTCCTATAGAAACTATGCTAGTACGCTTTCAGCGTTTAGTGCGTGATTTATCGAAAGAATTAAATAAAGAAATAATATTTTTAACCGAAGGAGCAGACACAGAACTAGACAAAACAATTATCGAATCATTAACTGATCCTTTACTACATATTCTACGAAACAGTATCGATCATGGAATAGAATCTCCAGAACAACGATTAAAGTTGAATAAATCACCTCAAGGAAAAATTTTATTAAAAGCATTTTACTCTGGAGCTAATGTGCATATCCAAATTCATGATGATGGAGCAGGAATAGATATAAATAAAATAAAACGAAAAGCTATCGAGAAAGGCTTTATAGACGAAAATACGATTTTAAACAAAAAAGAAATTCTTGATTTAGTCTTTTTGCCAGGTTTCTCTACAGCCGAAAATATTACTGATCTATCGGGTCGAGGTGTAGGAATGGATGTTGTAAAACGAAAGATAACTGAAATAAGAGGAGAAATTGAACTTGATACCGAAGTTAATATAGGAACAACATTAACAATAAAATTACCTCTGACTCTTTCAATTATTGATGGTTTATTGGTTAAAATACATAAAACTCATTATGTATTGCCCCTATCTGTTGTCGATAAAATATATGTAACCGATCATTCTAAGGTTGTCAATAAATACAATAATATGATTGTATTAGATGGCGAACAAATACCTTTCTATTATTTACGCGAAGAATTTGATTTACCTGAAAGTACTCAAGAGGTAGAACAAGTTGTAGTTGTAAAATACGAAGATAAAAAAATCGGATTGGTTGTTGATGAAGTTGAAGGAGAATATCAGGCTGTTCTAAAATCATTAGGCAAAATATATAAAAAACAAGAAATGATTTCGGGAGCTACAATTCTCGGAGATGGAACAGTTGCTCTTGTTATGGATACAAATAAAATAATAAATCGATTCTCGCAAACAATAGTAAACGTTAAGCAAAATAATATATAACAATTAAATAAGAAAATAATATGAGTAACGAAGATTTTTTAAAGATCAATTCTTATCTGTCTTTTTTCTTAGGAGAAGAAGAATTTGCCACACATGTAAACAAAGTTCTTAATATTTTAGAAATGACAGAGATTACTGAGGTACCAAAATCTCCTGATTATATGAAAGGAGTAATAAACTTAAGAGGGACAGTACTTCCTGTAATTGATACCCGAATAAAATTTGGAATGACTCCAACTGAATATACAAATAATACTTGTATTGTTGTTATGGAAGTCGAAATGGATGGAGAAATAGTTCAAATAGGAGCTTTAGTCGACTCTGTACAGGCTGTATTAGAATTAGACGATTCTCAAATTCAACCACCACCAAGTATTGGAAGTAAGTATAAATCTGAATTTATTTATGGAATGGCCAAAAATGAAGAAAAATTTATAATGCTTCTTGATATGGAACGCGTTTTCTCCAGTGACGAAATTGTTTCGTTAAGAGAAAAAACAAATGAAGGAGAAAAAGAACTAGATCCAAACTTTGTTAGTGAAATTGAGGCTAATTACAATTTAGAAAATGAAGATGTTGAGGTAAAAAATGAAGAAAAACAAGAAATAGAAGCTGAAATAACCGAATAAACAACAACAACAAACTGATGAATAAAAAACGCGTAAAAGGAATTAAAATTTTTCTACTTTTTGTAGTAATTTCTTTTCTTATACCCGAATCGAAAGCTCAAGATAATAAACAGAAAAACCTTACTGTAAGCATTGATCTCGTTAATCGATATGTATGGAGAGGTTTAAATTATTGCTCTAGTCCGAATATCCAACCATATGTAGCTTACAGTACTACAAATCAAAAATTTAGTTTTGGAGCTTGGGGATCTTATAGCAATAACAAAAATTATGGCGAAGTTGATTTATTTGCAAGTTATACTGGAAAACACCTAACTATCTCTGTTTGGGATTATTTTCTTATGGATGAAAATATAGCAAAAAACCATTATTTTCATTACAAAAGTGATTCGACCAAACATGCTTGTGAAGCTTCTGTTGTTTTTGGAAATTTTAAAATACCCTTAAAAATAACATCAAGTATATTCTTTTATGGAAACGACAAAGATGCTTCAGGGAACAATTATTACTCAATGTATTTTGAGGCATCTTATGCTTTAAAGTTCGATAAAAATAATTTAGACATATTTATTGGAGGAACACCCAGAAAAAGTTTATATGGTTCTGGAGCAGGAATTGTAAACTTAGGCTGTTCTATCACTCGAAATTTAAAAATTACAGACAAGTTTAGTATTCCTATAAAAAGCTCTCTTGTATTAAATCCTCGAGCTGAAAATATATATTTCACTATAGGTATTACCATATAGATTAAATTAATAGTTTATTAACTCCCTTACTTATATTTATTAATGATATTAATACTGTAAATAATATCAAGAAATAATTTAGAATAAAAGTTGTGAGTAGTTTCTAAAAATAAAAATCGAAACAGATGAAAGAAAAGAAATTTTTATCGATTAATAATCGAATTGGAATATTAGTATTTGCAGGTATTCTTATTACTATATCTGCTTTAGTTATATATTCAACCATTAAAGTTAGAAAACTAGCAATACGTGATGCCACAGAAATTGCAGTATCTCAAGCTGAAAATTATGCTTCAAAAATAAAAACAATTTTTGATGAAGCTATGACAGGTTCAAGAACAGTAGCTGAGATGGTTTCTGCCATAGCTGATACTAATTTTAATATAAGTATTGATAGAAATGGTGCAGAAGGGATGTCTAAAAATGTTTTATTAAAACATGATTATTTTATTGGACTAACACTTGCTTGGGAACCTGACGCTTTTGATAATAATGATGCTCAATATGTAAACACTGCAAAATCTGATAAAACAGGACGTTTTTTATCATACTTAACTAAAAAAGACTCTGATATTGTTATCGAACCCTTAGTTAATTACGAACCTGAAGCTATAGCCCCATGGTATTGGATCCCTAAAAGACAAAAAAATGAATTTGTAACCGAACCTGTACTATATCCTATACAAGGAGTAGAAGTATTTATGATATCATTTATGGCTCCAATAATGGTAAATAACCAATTTCTTGGAGTTACAGGAATTGATATTAAAGTAGATTTTCTACAAAACTTAGTTAAAAATGCAAATATATATAATGGAATAGCTGATATAGCTGTAGTTTCGAACGGAGGTATGTTTGCTGCAAATTCAAGAAATGAAGCCGTTATTGGGAAAAATATTGCAGACATGTATGAAAATCATGCAGAACTCTTACAAGTAATAAAAGATAAGAAAAAGAAGATAGTAAAAAACGATAAAGAAATTTTAATCTTTGTTCCTATAGAAATCGGACATTCAAATACTCCTTGGCAAGTAAGTATATCTCTCCCTCTACATGTAATAAATAAAGAAGCAAACAAAACAATGTATGCTATGGTAGGAATAGGGCTATTTTTGACTATCATTAGCTTATCAATACTATACTTTTTTATTCGAAGTTCACTAAAACCCTTAATAAACATCGTTGACATTATAAAAAAAATAGCTAAAGGTGATTTGCGAGAAATGCCAAAGATATATGATCGAAACGATGAGATATATATTTTAGCTAAAGCTATGAAAGAAATGGTTCTTAAACTTCGCGAAGTAGTCTCTAGTGTTCTTAATGGAGCCGAAAATATAACATCTGCTAGTAATCAAATAAGTTCAGGATCTCAACAATTATCACAAGGAGCTAATGAACAAGCATCATCAACAGAAGAAGTTTCCTCTTCAATGGAAGAAATGGTTTCAAATATTCAGCAAAACACTGATAATGCTCAACAAACAGAAAAAATATCTAAAGAAGCTACAGAAAGTATAATGTCAGTAGCTCAAGCAGCTGAAGAAAGTTTAGACTCAACTCGACAAATTGCTTCTAAAATATCTGTAGTTAATGACATCGCTTTTCAAACCAATATTTTAGCATTAAATGCTGCTGTTGAAGCAGCAAGAGCCGGAGAACACGGAAAAGGATTTGCTGTAGTAGCAGGCGAGGTAAGAAAATTAGCAGAAAGAAGTAAGGTTGCAGCCGATGAAATTATAAAATTATCTAACGACAGTTTAAGACTAACCGAAAATGCAGGTAAATTAATGAATAAATTAAAACCTGAAATTGAACATACATCAAAACTTGTTCAAGAAATATCTGCAGCTAGTTTAGAACAAAACTCTGGAGCTGAACAAGTAAATAATGCAGTACAACAATTAAATCAAATTACTCAAGAAAATGCTGCAGCATCAGAAGAATTGGCTACAAGTTCTGAAGAAATGTCTAGTCAGGCACAACAGCTAAAAGAAAACATATCATACTTTACAATTGATAAAGAAGTAAAAAAAGAACTGTCTCAACCTAAAAAAGAAGAAATGAAGAAAAAAGTTCCAAGCACTTCAAAAACAATACATACAACATCTGAAAAACCTTCTTTAAAAAAGATAAATAAAAAAGAAAATGGGTTTGCATTGAAAATGTATGATGACAAAATAGATAACGAATTTGAAAGCTTTTAATTAAGCTTTCATTTATTCGTAAACTTGGGAAGTTATTATTTTTTAAATAATCAAAAGGAAAATAAGATAGAATGATTGATATAACCTTAAATCAAATTTTTAACGCTAAGATGTCTGATAGCGAATTTGATAAATTAAGCACTTTCATTTTTGATCAAGCTGGAATAAAAATGCCTAAAGTAAAAAAAGTTATGCTACAAAGTCGTTTACAAAAACGATTACGTAAATTAGAAATAACTTCGTTCGATGCTTATATTGAATATTTATTTAGCGAAAAAGGACAGAAAGAAGAAATAATACACATGTTAGATGTTGTAAGTACAAATAAAACTGATTTCTTTAGAGAACCTGTTCATTTTGATTTTTTAAAAGATCAAGTACTTCCCGAATTCATCAAAAAACAAAATTTAGATAATATAAAAATATGGAGTGCCGGTTGTTCTAGCGGAGAGGAACCATATACTGTAGCAATGGTTCTCGAAGAGTTTTCTAATGAAATAAATTCGATAAACTATTCTTTGACAGGAACAGATATCTCATCACAAATACTTCAGAAAGCAGCTCTTGCCGTATATAAAGAAGAACGAATAACGAATATTCCTCTGGAAATAAAACGAAAATACTTTTTACGTAGTAAAGATCGTAATAAAAAGACAGTTAGAATTATCAAAAAACTAAGAGATAAAGTAAAATACAAACGACTAAATTTTATGGCTGATGTTTATAATTTAAACAAAGAATTTGACGTTATCTTTTGCCGTAATGTCTTGATCTATTTTAATAGAGAAACTCAAGAAAAAGTAATAAATAAGTTATGTCTTAAACTAAAAAGAAATGGTTATTTATTTATCGGACATTCTGAATCAATAAT
Organism: Bacteroidales bacterium; assembly: GCA_022360575.1. Lineage (GTDB taxonomy): Bacteria > Bacteroidota > Bacteroidia > Bacteroidales > UBA12077 > UBA12077. The sequence goes on from JAKSCO010000301.1 coordinate 12,383, forward strand.
GGGCATGGATGTCCCATTAAAACAAATAAAACCAACAATTTTTAAACGTATCTAATATTTACAAAATGAAAGATCTAACTGACAAACAATTAATCGATGAATTAAAAAAACGATTTAATCAAAATAAAGAAACTCTTAAAGAGGTTCAAAAGCTAAATCAAGAACTACGAAAAGTAAATAAGAAATTAGAAGATTCGGAATCTCTCAAAAGTCATTTTATATCTAATATCACAAATGAAATTATAAATCCATTTGCCTCTATTTTAGCTTTATCTAAAAATATATTGTCAGTTGACAAAGAAAATTGGAAAAAGGTAATTTCAATGGTTTCATTAATATATTCTGAAGCTTTTAACCTAGATTTTCAATTCAGAAATATTTTTGTAGCAGCAAAGCTTGAGGCAGGAGAAATATTCCCAGAAATTATAAATGTTAATGTAAAACAATTAATTGAAAGTGTTATTGAATCATTCAAATACGATTCAAAAAAGAAAAAATTAAAGACAATTCTTAATTTTAATATTCCTTTAACAGAAGATAAATCATTCTTCTTTAAAACTGATTATGAAAAATTTAAATTAATATTATCAAATTTAATGAGCAATGCAGTTAAATATAGCTATAACAATGGGACAATAGAAATAAATGTTTCGTTAGAAAATAGAGATATTATAATATCTGTACGTGACCACGGAGAAGGTATATCACCAGAAAACCAAAAAATAATATTTGATAGATTTAGACGTGTTGATTCTGGAATTAATTCCTTACATAGAGGTCATGGTTTAGGATTATCTATAAATAAAGCTCTAGTTGATTTATTAAATGGAGATATTAGCATTGAAAACAATATGGATAAAGGGGCCTGTTTTACAGTTAGAGTTCCTGAAAATGATGCTGAAATATCAGGATTTGGTTTTGATGGGAATGGTATATTTTTCGAAGATGGAGAACTTTTTAGCGACAATATAGAAACTTTTTAATTGTTAAACATGACCAAAGTAAGTACTCATTTTTTGTACCCTTCAGCATTATTTGTAAGTGCAAAACCTTGTCTTATTAGCACCATATTAGGTTCTTGTATATCTGTTTGTATTTATGACAAAGAATTAAATTATGGTGGCATGTGCCATTATATGCTTCCTTACTGGAATGGAGAAGGCTTAGCTTCACCCAAATATGGGAATATTGCAATCGAGAAATTACTCGAAAAAATATATTCGTATGGAAGTAAAAAACAAGATGTTGTAGCTAAAGTGTTTGGCGGAGGCGAAGTTATTGATTTTTCTCATCCTCAGTTCCATATCGGAAAAAGAAATATTAACCTAGCTTTTGAAATACTTAATGAAAAAAAAATTCCTATATTAAGTTCTAGTGTAGGTGGCAAGTTAGGACGCAAATTAATATTTTGCACATACACTGGAAACGTAAAACAAAAATATGTTCAACGACAAGTCAATAATTCACATTTTTCAGAAGTATCAACAAGATAAGTAAATCTTAATTTTTATATGTCGCAAAAAAAAATAAATGTACTTATAGTAGACGATTCGGCTGTTGTAAGACAAAGTTTATCCGAAATTATAAAATTAGATAAAGACCTTGAAGTTATGGGAACTGCTTCGGATCCATATATTGCTGCAAAGAAGATAAAGATGCAAATTCCTGATGTTATAACTCTTGACATTGAAATGCCTCGCATGGATGGTTTAACTTTTCTAAACAAGATTATGTCTCAACATCCAATTCCTGTTGTTATCATTTCCAGTTTAACATCAGAAGGAACAAAAACAGGATTAAAAGCTTTAGAGTATGGAGCTGTTGAAATAATCTCTAAACCTCAAATGTATTCCAAAGATTTTATTCACGAATCTAAAATCCGAATATGTGAAGCAATTAAAGCAGCAGCTGTAGCTAAAATCCAAAGAAAAAATAATATCTCTGATAAAACATGTATTCAACCTAAATATTCAGCTGATGCTATCTTATCTCCTATACAAAACTACAGCATGATTGAAACAACAGACAAAGTTATTGTTGTTGGTGCATCAACAGGAGGAACAGAAGCTTTGTCTCAATTCTTACAAGAATTACCTCCAAATACTCCAGGTATAGTTATAGTACAACATATGCCTGAAATATTTACCCGATCGTTCGCAGATCGATTAAATGATTTATGTAGAATAACAGTAAAAGAAGCTGCAAATGGTGATTCTGTTATCAGAGGAAGAGCCTTAATTGCTCCAGGAAATTTTCATACATTACTGAAACGTAGTGGAGCAAGATATTATGTTGAAGTAAAAAAAGGACCTTTAGTAAATAGACATAGACCTTCGGTTGATGTTCTTTTTCGATCTACTGCAAAATACGCTGGAGCCAACTCTGTAGGTATTATTATGACAGGAATGGGTGACGATGGAGCTAAAGGGTTATTAGAAATGAAACAATCAGGAGCAAAAACAATTGCTCAAAACGAAGCCTCTTCTGTTGTTTTCGGAATGCCTAAGGAAGCTATAAGGCTAAATGCTGTTGATAATATTTTAGCATTAGAACAATTTGCTCCACATATAATTTGTATAGTGCAATAAGTTTTCGAAAATTATTATTGTTTTCCGGTAATTTGTGTTTTTTATTATTATTTTTAATACCCCAAAATTAGCATATCATGAGTGAAAAAAATTCTCAAAACATCATTTTTAGAACTACTATTAGTGGTTTTATTGTAGGTATTTTTACTGTATTTTTTGTATTAATTGTTGATTTTTTCATAAAAGGAATTAGTTTCTCAGAAATTATTCAACTACATACAACTAATCCTGTATACATCATTTTAGATTTAACACCATTCGTACTGGCTATATACGCTTATCTTGGTAGTAAAAAATATGCTCAATCAATAAAAGTTCTGAACAACGCATTAAAATTTGAATTTGATAAAAATCATAAAGTTTTCAAATTCATTGAAAGTATTAAAATGGGCAAAATTGATGCAAAATATAATTTACAAGATTCTAATGATGTTTTAGGACAATCAATTCTGGATTTACGTGATAATCTAAAGAAAAACAAAGGAGATGAGGAGAAACGAAGAGAAGAAGATAAACAGAGAAATTGGATATCAGAAGGCTTAGCCAAATTTGGAGCAATTCTTCGACAAGATACAGATGATATTAATGAGTTATCATATAATCTAATAAGCAACTTAGTAAGATATATTAACGCTAATCAAGGAGCCTTTTTTGTTATAGAAAATGAAAATGGCAAATACTTGCAAATGACAGCTAGTTATGCTTACGATAGACGAAAATATGCAGATAAACGAGTTGAATGGGGCGATGGCTTAATTAGCGCTGCTGTACAAGAAAAAGAAACTATTCATATGACAGATATTCCAAAAACTTATGTTCACATAACCTCTGGTTTAGGGGAATCAACTCCTAGGTCTTTAATAATTGTTCCTCTAAAAATTAATGATGAAGTACATGGGGTTGTAGAAATAGGTTCGTTGTATGAAATCGATAAATACATTATCGAATTTGTTGAAAAAGTTGCCGAAAGCATTGCTTCAACCATTTCTAACGTTAAAATAAATTCACAAACAGCTAAATTATTAGAAGAATCACAACAACAAGCAGAAACATTAGCAGCACAGGAAGAACAAATGCGTCAGAATATGGAAGAACTACAAGCAACCCAAGAGGAAGCTGCAAGACAAAGCGAACAATTTATAACTTTTACAAATGCTGTAAACCACACACTAATTAGAGCTGAATATGATGCAAATGGAAATCTCTTGTATGCAAATACGAAATTCTTAAAAAAACTAGGATACGAAAAAAATTCAGATGTAGAAGGAAAGAACATATCAATGTTTATAAATGATAAAGATCAAGAATGGTTTAATGAATTATGGACTGATCTTATCAATGGAGGCAAGCATTTTGAGGGGGATATGAAGCATGTTACCCGGCAAGGAAGAGATTTATGGACTATGTCTACTTATACAAGTATGAAAAGTGATAGTGGTAAAGTTGATAAAGTTCTTTTTTTAGCTATTGATACAACTGAACAAAAAAAACAAAGCCTAGATCATCAAGCTCAGATTAATGCTCTAAATACCTCAAGTATAAAAGTTGAGTTCCTACCTACAGGAGACCTACTTGAATGCAACTCAAAATTTGTTGATTTTATGCAATACTCCTTATATGAATTAAAAGAAAAATCGATCTTTGATTTTATAGATAAATCTGAATTAAATACTTTACGTAAAATTTGGAACGATATAGCTAAAGGAAAGTCATGGGAGGGTATTCTACGGCAAAGAACTAAAGACGATGAAAATATTTGGGTTAGAGTTTCGCTCACTCCAGTCTTTGATATGTACAACGAATTATCTAAAGTTATTTATATCGGAAAAAATGAGACCAAACAAAAGTTAATGGAAATTGAAGCTCATAAGCAAACCAATTTGCTTATGAAACAAGAAAAAGAATTACAAGAACACAAAATCCTTTTAAAAGAACAATTAAAAATAGCAAAAGAAGAAGTTAAACAAAATTTTAAAGAAATAGAACGAGCGAAAATATTTAACGAACGTACTCTTGAAGGTGCTGCTGATGCAATTTTTACATTTAATCAAGATGGAATAATCCAATTTTTTAATAAAGCTGCAGAGGAGTTATGGAATATAGAAAGAGAAATTGTACTAGGGAAAAGTGTTGAAAAACTATTCAACAGCAAAAATTTACAAAATGATTTTGTGAGATCTTTGGTAGAAATAGATGCTAAAAAAATCATTGGAGAGCGAAAAGAAATTACAATATATAACAACAATGACGAAGAACTACCTGTTATTATTATATTATCAATGGCTCAACTTGAGAATAAAATAAATTATACTGCATTTATTCAAAATATATCCGTTGATTTATTTTAAATACCATTCTTCTTCGAGGGATATTTCTAGAAAAAAATAAAATCTGATATTTGCTAAACTTAAAAATGCTAATAAACCAAAGTCTATTAGCATTTTTTAAAAGGTCCCTCCAAAAACTTATTTAATCTACAATTTCAATCATCTTAAAAGGAATCCGAATAATCGATTCATAATCTTCTCCAGCCTCTAACATATCCTCATCATCTTCCTCATAGTACCAATTAATAACAACTTCGTTACGAGCTTTTTTTATTCCTTCCAACTTTTTAAATACGTCTAAAATACATTTCGACGAACTAGTATTGAAATATTCAAGTTGTATATTTACGGTAGTCAATTTTTGAGGTTCCTTCGAATAATCTTCCAACCATTCTACTATAGGTTTATAAAATTCAATTGAATTCTCAGGAATTGATCTTCCTTTAATTTCAACTATTCCAGTTCCAGCATCTAAACTTATTGTTGGTGTTTTGGGTGTTCCTTCTATTGAAATTGAGTCCATTTTATTATTTATTTTGTTTTTAATATTTTTAATCAAACAATAATTGCCATTCTAAAGAAAGAATAATCCGAATCGCATTTATCAAACTGATAACTAATTCTACCATCTGTTCGCTTTGCTATATCGATTAACCCTAATCCCCCTCCTCCTTTTTCCGAGAACATTTGATTATTTAATACGAATCTGTATAATTCTTTTAATTCTTCTTTTGATAATGATTTTATCTTGTCAAATCGTTCTTTTAATTTTCCTACCTTCTCCGTTTTTATAAAGTTTCCTGTTCTAATGTTATAATCTTCACCATCTCTTGCTACAATAAAAATCCCAAAATGAACATCCATATTATTCAAAGAATCGGGTAAATCATCCACATGATGGTATAGATTTTGTAAACTTTCTACCAAAATGTTGTATATCTTTTTTTTTGTACTTGACTTCTCAATAACATGATTAAGCTTCGTTTCCACAACTCCAAGTACGTTAGTAATAAGCTCAGCAGTAATACTTCCTTTATATGCAAGAAGTATCTCTCCTGTTTTCATCTCGTTAAAAAGCTTTTCTATATTAAAGCTCATTTGGGCTTTATAATTTATATCTTGTTCAAGTTTTATAAATTTATAACTTTTTTATACTTTAACCAAATATTATTAATATAAGGCTATTTTCTCTCAACCAAACAAGATAAGTTAATTTCAAATATTAGTAAATCTACTACAAAATTTTAAAACTGGTAACATTATAAAACTTAAGAATTATTCGCTTGGGATCATTTTTTTACTCCCTTCGTATATTTCATATTTTAAATAACGACACTCTAAAGGTCCATTAAATAAGACCATTTTATGTGAATGCTGCAGACCAACATGTTTTATTGCATCGTTATTACTACTAATCATCCAAATATTATATCCATTGTATGATTGTTTAAACTTGTCACCTAAAACTTTATAGAAAGCATTTATTTCATTTTTCTTAATTCGTTCTCCGTATGGAGGATTCGTAACAACAACTCCATTTTTGCTTGGAGGTTCATAACCTTCGATAGGTTTTATTAACAAATTTATTTTCTTAGATAAAGATGCATTTGCTATATTTCTTTTTGCTATTCGAATTGCTATTTCAGAAACATCCGAACCATAAACATAAACATCATTACACTCTTCATATTCTTCTTCTACTATTTCTTCAAATAAATCTGCATCAAAATCTTTCCAATTTTCAAAACCAAATTTTTCGCGATACATCCCTGGAGGAATTCCATTTGCCATCATAGCAGCTTCAATTAAAATAGTTCCGGAACCACACATGGGATCAATCAAAGGACTTTTTTTGTCCCATCCCGAAATTAATATCATCCCTGCAGCTAAAACCTCATTTAAAGGTGCTTTCGTAGCTTTTGTTCTATACCCTCTTCGATGCAATGATTCACCCGAACTATCAAGTAAAATGGTACATACATCATGTGCAATATGTAGATTAATTCGAATATCCGAATTTTCAGTTTCTACAAAAGGTCGTTTCTTATATTTATCTCTAAACTGATCAACTATTGCATCTTTCATTTTTAATGCAACATATTTTGAATGTGAGAAAAACTCCGAATTAACAACACTATCGATTGCAAAGGTTTGTTTCAACGAAAATATCTCATCCCAATCTATTTTCTGAACCTCTTCGTATAATTCATTTTCATTTTTTGCTTTAAACTCGGCTATTGGCTTTAATACTCTTAACGCTGTTCGCAAATGATAATTAGCCCGATACATCAACTCTTTATCACCATTAAACTCAACCATTCGGTTTTTTGTTTGCACTTCTTGTGCTCCTAAATCTTCTAACTCTTTTGCTAAAACATCTTCTAATCCTTTAAATGTTTTAGCCACCATCTGAAAATTTTTATTTTCTCCCACTTTACTTTAATATTTATAAAATCCTTAACAATTCTTTATGCATTTTATATCCATTTATACGCAGATATATTTTAATTATTTTTAGGTTTTGTACTTATAATACTATTTTTCATTATAATAAGAACAAGTTTAATATTATAATGTTTTTAATATTCTTAGATATTCTATTAATATCAAAAAACTACTATTGAACTTTTTATTTCTAGTTATTGTATTCAATGTTCTTCTTTGTTCTATATGTAATGCATTTAGATAAACATTACATCCAAACACTTTAATAAATATGATATAAATAAAAGGAATAACTAACTCAACATTCAATGTTCTGATGTTTCGCTTTACAATCAAAGTAGAAAAAAGCAACCCTTTAGTTGCTATAAGCTTTATATAATTACCTGACATCCAAAATAGAATCTGTTGCAGCATTATAAGTATTTTTAACGCTGCAAAGGTATTCCTTTAATTATAATATACTAGTATTATTGAGACTTTAAGACTTCTTTTTGATATCTATTCCAATTTTTTATAATGTCAATTGCCTTGTTATACCCTTTATCTTGAACATTAACAACCTGATAATACTCTGTCATATCCCACAAATCGCGTGCTATTAATGCTTTTATTAACAAACTAATATCTTTTCTTGTTTTTTCAATTTCTGAATCAGAAGCTGTTATTTTTTCTTTTTTTGCATGCTTAACCAAACCTGAAATTATAACATCTGTAACTTTAAATTCTTTATTAAATATTTTAAAATTAGGATAGTTTATTTTTAGTTGATTTCTATTATTATCAATATAATCTAGAACAAATGAATTTAATACTCCTCTATGAATAACTTCACCATAAAATTTTGTTGCCGAAGTAGTATCTAGTGGTACAAATATGTCAGGCATTATACCTCCTCCTCCGTATACTGTTCGTTTATTTTTTAGAGTAAAATATTTTAACGAATCGGGAAAACGAATACTGTCTTTATTTAAAAATTCACCATGCTCATACCGTGTAAGTAATTCACGTGCATATTTTTCAGAACCTTCTTTATATGATTTTTGAATCAATCTTCCAGTAGGAGTATAATATCTGGCAATAGTAAGACGTATCATCGATCCATCAGGTAAAAACATTGGTTTCTGCACAAGCCCTTTTCCGAACGAACGCCGTCCTACAATTATACCTCTATCCCAGTCTTGTATTGCTCCTGAAACAATTTCACTAGCCGAAGCCGAACCTTCATCAATTAAAACTACTACTTTTTCTTTCTTACATTTTCCTTTTTCTGTAGCAAAACTCTGCGTCTTGGGAACTCTTAACCCTTTAGTATAAACTATAGATTGTCCTTTATCCAAAAACTCATCAGCTAGGTTAATTGCTTTATCTAAATAGCCTCCACCATTACCTCTTAAATCTAGAATTATTGATTTTGCTCCTTGCTCTTTTAAAAAATCTATTTTTTCGTAAAACTCATCTACAGTTGTTTGTGCAAATCTATTTATTTTAATGTAAGCAATATTTTTATCAATTAAATATGCTGCATCTACACTAAAAATTGGAATTTTATCTCTAATTATTGTAAAATCTAACAACTCATCAACTCCTTTGCGCTTAATAACGACATTAACCTGTGTTCCTTTTTTTCCAAGTAATCGATCGCGAACACCTTTAGTTGATATCTTTATTCCTGCAACATTTTCATCATCTATTCTTATAATACGATCACCAGCCCTCAATCCTACTCTTTCAGAAGGTCCTCCAGACACAGGAGATATTATATAAATTGTATCTTTTAAAATATTAAATTGGATACCTATACCTTCAAAATTACCTTCTAAAGGTTCATTCATAGACTTAACTTCATCAGCAGGAATATATACCGAATGTGGATCTAAGTTTTCTAAAATATCAATTATAGCATCTTCTACTAACTCTCCTGCATTAACAGAATCAACATAGAATGTCGAAATATAGCCCATTGCTCTACTAAACTTGAATATATCTTCAGTAAAATATTGCGAAAATGATTCTATAGGGAAAATCAACACAAATAATATTATTATATATTTTCTCATCTTTATTTTTTATATAAACAACATTTCAATAATTTCAAAAGCAAAAATACACTTTATTAGCCGGAATTAGTTACTCTACATAACAAAAATCAAGCTCACTTAGTTTCTTTGAATCAAGTTAAAAGGGACTCTTATTACTTCAGATAAAATTTCCCCATCTTCCAGAATTTGATCATCTAAATCGTTATAATACCAATCAATTTTTATCTTAGCATTTTTATCCAATAACTTTCTAAATCGATCTAAGATAATCATAATGTATTTAGATGAACCTGAGTTCATATATCTTAAATCAAATTTCAATGAAAAGTTAATATCATCAATAGCACCTCGTTCTATTGTTTCATCAATAAATCTATCGAGCTTAAGTATTATGGATTCGTAAAAAGCAATGACATTTTCAGGACGAGATACTCCTGTTAATTCAAATTTTTGTTGTTGAAAATCTATATTAATCCTAGGACTATATTCTGTTGATTCTATATAGAAGTTTTTCATTGTTTATATTTTTATAGTTCATTTCTATTTATCCAACCTTTACCATAATTCATATTTTTCATCAAATACTTACAGCCCTAAGAACTCTTGCTATTAAGTCTTAAATATTTCATACTTGTGATCATTATAATTTTATATAAAAAAAACTTGTATTTTAAAATTATCAAAAATTAAACAAACTCAACAAGCAATTTACATGAACTTGATCAGAACCAAAACTCATCATATAAATTACGCATTATAGCTATTTATGTTTAAATAATTTTTAAAGAAAAGAGATTATAAAAACATAAACTATATGAATTTAAACCTATTATACACTTACCATTTCTCATACATATAATGGTTTGTATAAACTAGAAAAAATAAAACAACTAAGTATCTTTTTTGATTTCGAGAATCAAATCAGTGTATAGAAACCGGAAATTTGAATATTTCTGAAATAAAGCTTTTAAAAAAGGTTCAAACAAATATGCTTGAACCTATTCCATATATGAAGTTTTTTTAGACTAATCTTCAGTTTTAGTTTCTTTTTCATCCTTCACTTTTTCGTCTTTATTGTCTTCGTCGAAATTTAATAATTCATATTTATGAAGAATATTGTACCAATTAATTACTTTTTTAATATCCGAAACATATACACGATCTTTGTCATAATCAGGTAATGCTTGTTCGAAATAATTCTTTAACTCATTAGAAGACGACTTATGGCTAATTGCTGCGCTTCCTCCTTCTTTATCAAAAATAGCCTTAAAAACATCTTTCAATGGCTTATCTTCTGTTTCGGTAAATATAGCAATATCTTCTAATGCACTAATTTTAGCATTAACACTTGCGCTCATACGCTTTTTATCCTCAAGAGATTCAACTATAATACCCGATCTACCTTGCGAAATAAACTTGTATAATCCTCCGTACCCCGAAATTGATAAAATATCTTTTAACATATAATTCTTTTTTTATTTAACTACAAAAATAAAATTCCAATAGAATTCAAAAAAAAAATTTAGACTAAATTACGTTCTTTTTTTATTTTCTCATATGCTTCATTTACTTTTTGGAACTTTTCTTTTGCTTGTTTCTGAAAATCTTCACCCAAATGACTTACTTTATCTGGATGAAACTTTACTGCCATTTTTCGATAAGCTTTTTTCACTTCTTCGTTAGTAGCATTTTTATCTATTTCTAAGATTTTATATGCCGAATCAACATTAGCAATGAACATTGTTTTTATCGACTCAAAATCCTTAGAATTAAGACCCATATGTAAAGCTATTGAAGAAATAACATTCAACTCTGAAACATCAATTTGACCATCAGCTTGTGCTACTCCAAACAATAAATTTAAAAGTTCTAATCGTGACGAATAATCTAAATTTTGCTTTATTTGCAATCCAACACTACTTATTGGTATATTTTGATTCAAAATATCTCGAAGCATTCGTATAGCCTCTACAGCCGAATCTTCGCCAAATGCTTTTATAAAATATTTTTTGACAAAATTTAGCTCTGATTTTAAAACTTTTCCATCAGCTTTCATCACTGCAGCGACCAAAACAAGTAGTGTCATTGCAAAGCTACCTACAGTAGTTGATGTTGATGTCTTTGTTTTTGTAAAGTCAGGAGTTTCAAACATCGAACCTAAAGCAAATCCTAATATTCCTCCAATAGGACCCCCAAAAGCCCAACCTAGTCCTCCTGCGATCCATTTTCCGAATTTTCCCATTTCTTAATTAAATATGATTTAAAATTTTATTATGTGTTTCTAATATTTGAGGTATAATCATTGAATTCTCATTATTAAAAATTGTGAAATCAGCTAAATTAATCCTTTCCTCATCACTAAATTGATTCCTTATTCGCTGCAACACTAATTGTTTGGTTATATTATCTCGTTGAGTTACTCTATTAATCCTCAATAACTCATCGGCATGCACATTTATTGTTAAATCCATTTCTAAGTTTGCTTTACTTTCGAAAAGTATAGCTGCCTCTTCGATAACATAAACCGCTTTTTTACTCTTAGCCCACAATAAGAAGTATTCTCTAACTCTTGGATGAATAATTTTATTAACTTGAGTTAATGCATTGACATCATTAAAGATAATACCAGCAAACTTCTGTCGATTAATTCCGTCACTTGTATAAATCTCATCTCCAAATTCTGATTTTAAAGCACTTATTATTTTTTTGTCTGTATTAATTATTTTCTTCGATTCGTTATCTGCATTAAAAACAGGAACTCCTAAACTCTCAAAAACTCGACTAACAAGAGTTTTGCCACTTCCGATACCTCCAGTCAATCCAACTTTTAACATTATTTCTTTTCGATAATATATTCTACTTTCGCCGGATTAAAACGTAAAGAGCTTATGTATTCCGGTCTATTTATAATTTTCACATTCAAGCCGTCTTGCTGATCATTTTTGTCATTATAATCAATTACAGCTTCGAAAAGCTGAGGAAGTACTTTTTCGTAATCACTTAAAGCAACAAAGTAAGAAACAGTAATCTCATTAGGAAAAGTTCTTAAGATTATTGAATCAGGAACATTAATTACTTCTAATTTTACTTTTTGCGAACCTTCAGTAAATTTCTCGATATTTACTGATAAATTTACTTTCTCTTTCGAAAACCCAACGGCATTAATTTCTTTCAATTCTATATCTTCTTCATAGTCGGAAGTTAACTCAACCAAATTCCGCTCAACAACAAACACTTCGTTTATTGTATCAATAATAAGTTTTGCTCCTGAAATAACAATACTATCTGGCGAAAAAACAGCCCGACCTCGAACCATATATTGTGTAGCAGGAATAATTTCGAGATTTGATTTTACTGCAACTTTTTTGAATGCTTTATCAGAAAAATTAAAATACAACGAATCGGGAGATACATCTAAAATTTCTAAATCAGAATCTAACCATCGTTTTATTTGCATATTTAAATTTTGAGTTAAAGCATACAATTGCTTATTTTGACTTTTTGAGTTAAACTTTAAAGCCAGATTATTGATATTAACAGGAAAAGGCAAAAATTTATTACTCAATTTATATTCTAACAATTTGTACCCGTGAGCTTTTACTCTTAAATTAAAATGCTCAGGAAGCCTATTTACCAGTATTTTATTCGAAGGAAAGTTATTGTATCGAATGGGGAGTGTTATTTCGGTTTCATACTCTTTGTCTAGCTGATTTAAAAACCAAAATATGGTTGATAATAGAACAAAGAATAAAAATATAATTAGCCTACGATCTGCCTTTAGATTTTTCTTATCAAGAAACTTCTTTATGTTATCTTCAATTTTTTTAGCTACCACCCGATAAGATTTTTAAAAGCGTTTAACTAAAAATTAAACGCTTTTGAATTAATTATTTTGCAGTACTAATATCGGAAGAATCTTTCAAAATAGCACTTTTATCAATTTTTAATTTTACATTATTATCAACTTCAACAATAATATAGTTGTCTTTAATGCCATCAACCTTTCCATAAATTCCACCAGTAGTTACTACTTTATCTCCTTTTTGTAAGGCTTCTCTGTATTTTCTAAGATCTTTCTGACGCTTCATTTGTGGACGAATCATAAAGAAATAAAAAACTACAATAATTAATAATAACATTATAAAACCTTGATAAGGACTTTGTCCTTCGGCTGGTTGAGCCATTAATAATACGTACAATAAGTTATTCATGATTTCAGTATTTAAATTTATTAATATTCATTTAATATTCGCGAACTATATTTGCTTTTATATATAAACTAACCTCCTCTATAACTGTATTAAGTTTTAACACAATAGTCTTAAATTGTACCCCTTTCCGACCACTGCTATCAAATAAAACTTCAATACGTCCACTTTTGCCTGGAGAAATCGGTTTCTTATCATATTTAGGTACAGTGCAACCACATGTCGAATAAGCATCTTTTATAAGTAGATCTGCTGTACCTGTATTTTTAAATTTGAATGTATATGAAACTTTTTCGCCTTGAGTTAAATTTCCAAAATCGTAATATGTAGTATCAAATTTTATTGATGCTATTCCATTCTCCTCTTTATTTACATTTCTCTTTTCAGGTTCATGTTTACATGCAATAAAAAAAAGACCTACAAACAATGATATTGAAATAAACCTGAATGATATTTTGGCGTTCATAAAGCTACTATTTTGAATTTGGGAGGTAAATTTAATTTAATTCTCCTACTAATCCCCTACCCAGCTTTCTTATTTTCCCCTCGCCACGTAAATGATCTACTATTTTATCAAGTATCCCATTTATGAATACATTGCTTTTTTCAGTACTATAATACTTTGCAATTTCAATGTATTCATCCAAACTAACTTTTACCGGAATATCCGAAAACTCGGTTATCTCCGATATAGCAATACTCATAACAACAATATCCATAAAAGCTATTCGTTCTACATCCCAATTTTTAATAAACTTTGATATTAAATCGCCATACTCTTTATGGTTTAACAATGCTTTTCTGAATAAGCGCTTAACAAAATCGCGATCTTCCTCATTTTTAAACAAAGGCATTAATTTATCATTGATCTCTGTTGCTTTAAATGTTCTCAACGTTTTTATCACCATTCCAATAACAAACTCAATATCATCGTTCCAATAAATACTCTGTTCTTCTAAATTCAAGTACAAAGGTTCATAGTTAAAAATTATCTTTGTATAAACATCAATAACAAACTTTTTATCTTCGTTATATCCTCTAACTTCAGAATCCATATAATTCTGATATAACTCTGAATCCTTTATTTCATTGAATAAGCCTTTAACTAAATCGGTATGATTTGTCCAACTTAGTTTTTGAGATTTTAAATAATGATTAAATTTTTCATTTTCTTTTAATCGCTTTACCAAACGATTTTCAATAAATTTTGTATTTGGATTTAAATCTTCGGGGCTTGGCATTTTTTTATTTTTAGCCATATCAATACGATGCTCTGCATACTGAATAACATCAATCATTAATAACATTAAGTAATGATATAAATCGTATGACTTATCGATACTAAAAAATAATTCTTTCTCTGCCTGATTTATTGTTTGCTCACTCGTACTTAGATAAGCATAACATACTTGAAGTACTTTTACACGTAATAATCTTCTACTCACCATTTTGAAGAACCTCCCCTTAAAAATTTATTATAATTTAGATTAAAGGCTGCAAAGTAAATATTTTTTTACTTTTGATAATAGCAATTTACAAAAATATTTGAAGTCATAGATTAATTTTATTTTCATCAATCCCATTTGTATAACAAAACCTATATTTCAATACACAGAAATATTTTATGCAAGAGCTTTAAAAAAAAGGGAATTTTCGATGAAATAATAAATATTTTTTTACTTTTGAGGTGTTGATAGTTTTTATACGAACAAAATTATTTTATAATGGACGGATACGACAAAAAAGAAGAATTAGAGAATAATGAAGCCGAACGCGAAGAAATTTTCTCTAAAGTTGTAAGAGCAGGGAAAAGAACTTACTTTCTGGATGTAAAAGCAACTAGAAGAAACGATTACTATTTAACTATAACAGAAAGCAAGAAAAGATTTAATCGTGACGGAAGACATTATTTTGAGAAACACAAAATTTTCTTATATAAAGAAGATTTTGAAAAATTTGCTGATAACTTAACCGAAGTTATCGAATATATCAAAGCAAATGCCCCTGAACCAGACGCACTTGAAGATTCTGACACTCGAGACACTAAACTCGAAACAGAAACAGTTGAAGGTTATTCTTCTGGTGTCGATTTTGATGATTTATCCAATACTCAAGAATAGATAAAAGCTGACTTCGTCAGCTTTTATTTTTTTGTCCTTGAAGTATTTTATTTTTCTACACTCCTACTATATTTTAAATCCAAAAATCAAGTTTTAATACGCATTATATAGCATCTACAAAACGGTACCTGTATGTCTAATTACCAATAAAAACGCAAGATGTTTTTATTTTCAATCAGTATTTTAAACAGTTTTCTTCTTGAAGTAATTATCAATATCGCTTTTTCCTAATTTCTTTACGTTTGTTACCAGATATTCTATATCTAAAAAGTTTCCAAAATTATTTGTCTCAACAATGGCCTGTTGTATAATAGTATTTATCGATTCGGCTATTGGAATTAATGCGACAAAAACAAAATAACACTCATCAAAATAATATTCTTCAATTTTTGATTGATGTTTATTAAAAACATATTTAAATTCGTTTCTTATGATTTTCTTTTGCGAATCAGTAAATTCAGTTTTTAATTTTAATCTGTTAGCAAAAAAGTAACGTAAACTGTCTTTATCCCCTCCTAGTCCTGTTGATATGAATAGTTGTTTTTCATCGAGCAAATCAGATTCTAAATTAATTTGCGAATGCTGTAATGCCAAAGTAGTCCATCCGAATAAATTTTGAGGCTTAGTTTCATGAAATCTTTTAATTAATTTATACGCTTGTACATTAGAAGAAATAGACAATTGTACAAGTAGTATCTTTTTCTCTTCAATAGTTACAATATCATCAAATAGTTGATTCTCTGCTTTATAAAAATCTAACTCAACATCCTTGTTATTTTCTATTTGCTCAAAAAAATCAAGCTGTAGTTCTACATCAATTTGTGCTTCAATAATATTAATTTGTCTTCCTGTTTCATTTAATATCTGAACCAATTCTTCATGAATGCTATCGTACTCCATCTTATGAATTTATTAGCTATAAATTAGGCAACAAACTTAATAAGTTTTATGCGAAAAAAAACATACAAGAACATTATAAAAATACCAAGAATATGGTATTGGTGTGCAACTTATTTAAAACTACATTTGAGCATTAAATTGAGGAGGGACTAGTTATAAAATGAAATTATCGCAACTTACAGATAACGAAAGTGGAATAATAACCAAGATTCGGGGAAGAGGAGCTTTTCGTAAACGAATAACAGAAATGGGATTTGTAAAAGGGAAAAAGGTTACTGTAGTTAAAAATGCACCTTTAAAAGATCCTATCGAATATAATATTATGGGCTACGAGGTATCATTGCGTCGTAGCGAAGCTGCTTTAATTGAAATTATAACAAAACAAGAAGCAGAAAAATTTGAAATCAATAAGTACAATGGAGTTATTAGCGAAGAAACTCTAAAAACCACAGCACATCGAAAAGGAAAAGAAATTCATATTGCGTTAGTAGGAAACCCAAACTCTGGAAAAACCTCTTTATTTAACTATGCATCAAAATCGAAAGAACATGTCGGGAACTATAGTGGCGTTACTGTCGACTCGAAAAATGCAATATTTAAGTTTGACGATTACAAGATAAATTTAGTTGACCTTCCTGGCACTTATTCGCTTTCGGCATATTCGCCAGAAGAACTTTATGCTCGGAAATATATCTTAGGCGAGATGCCTGATTTGGTTATCAATGTTGTTGATGCATCTAATTTAGAACGAAACTTATATCTTACTTCGCAATTAATTGATATGGACATAAAGGTTGTTGTAGCCTTAAATATGTTTGATGAACTAAGAAATAAAGGCGATGAGTTTGATTTTGAATCTTTAGGTAAAATGATCGGTATTCCTATTATTCCAACCATCAGTTCGAAAGGTTTCGGAATCAAAGATCTGTTTAATAAAGTAGTTGAAGTATACGAAGACAAAGACGAGTCGGTGCGTCACATTCATATCAATTATGGAAAGGACGTAGAAGAATCGATTCGTACTATTCAAGAAAAAATCTGGGAGAATAAACGATTAACCAATGTTGTTTCGTCGCGTTTTTATGCAATAAAACTAATCGAGAAAGATGCATCAGCAAATTTTTCTCTTTCGAAATGGAACAACTACGATTCGATACAAGAAACTACCGAAAAAGAAATAAAAAAACTCGAATCGTTATTACTCGATGATAGCGAAACAATTATTACAGATGCTAAATATAGTTTCATTGCTGGAGCCCTAAAAGAAACTTACAAAGGAAACATTAACAGTCGCCGAAAAACGACTGAACGAATCGACAAATTCCTAACTCACAAATATTGGGGATTTCCTATTTTCTTTTTCTTTTTATGGTTTATGTTTCAAGCAACTTTTACGTTGGGACAATACCCCATGGAAGGAATTGATTACTTAGTAAATCTGTTAAGCAATACTATAAGTAATATAATGAGCGACGGACCTTTAAAAGATTTACTCGTTAATGGTATTATTGGCGGTGTTGGTGGTGTTATTGTTTTTTTACCCAATATTCTGATTTTATTCTTCTTTATTTCGTTAATGGAAGACACAGGATATATGGCTCGTGCTGCTTTTATTATGGATAAGGTAATGCACAAAATAGGCTTACATGGTCGATCGTTTATTCCTCTAGTTATGGGATTTGGATGTAATGTACCAGCTATTATGGCTACCCGCACAATCGAAAATAGACAAAACAGATTAACTACAATTTTAATTAACCCATTTATGTCGTGTAGTGCTCGATTGCCTGTTTATGTATTAATCATAAGTGCATTTTTTCCTGACAGACCTGGCACAGTTCTTTTTTCGATTTATATTATAGGAATACTTATAGCTGCTTTAGTTGCTATTATTTTCAAAAAGGTACTATTTAAATCAAAAGAAACACCTTTTGTTATGGAGTTACCTCCTTATCGTATTCCTACTCTTATAAATACAACCAGACATATGTGGTCTAAGGGATCGCAATATTTACATAAAATGGGTGGTGTTATTTTAATTGCTTCAATCTTGGTATGGGCATTAGGATATTTCCCCCAGAATGTTAATTATAGTAAAGATTACGATTCGGAAATAGCAAAAATAAAACAACAAGACAAAGCAGGAGATCAAGAAGCAATAAACATTTTATTGCACGACAAAAAAATGGAGAAACAAGCACAATCATACATTGGGAAAATAGGAAAATTTGTAGAACCTGTAATGAGACCTTTAGGCTTTGATTGGAAAATGAGTGTAAGTTTATTATCGGGAGTTGCTGCAAAAGAAATTGTTGTTAGTACAATGGGCGTACTTTATAATGCCGACGAAGCAGACGGAACAAACAATTTAATTACCCGATTACAAAACGAAACCTACGAAAATGGCAAACCTGTGTTTACACCATTAATTGCATTTGGATTTATGATATTTATACTTCTTTATTTTCCTTGTGTAGCCTCAATTGCAGCTATAGGAAAAGAATCTGGAAGTTGGAAATGGGCTATTTTTGCAATGATTTACACAACATTTTTAGCTTGGACTATGTCTTTATTAGTACATCAAGTAGGATTATTAATAATTTAGAAAATGGTAACACAATATATAATTGTATACATAATCATAGCTTTGGCAATAATTTATACCATACACAGTATTGTTGCTATTATACGAAAAAAAGAACAATCGGGATGTAATTGTTCGTCGTGCGATTTAAAAAGTAAATTCTCTGAATTGAAAAAAATCAACACGGTCAATAAAATTCAATCATAAGTTATTTTTATATTCTTAAAATCTGAATTAATTTTAGCTGCCTAATTTAAATTATTTACAATGGATTATTTTTTACTTGTGGTAGCTGCTATTTTAATTATAGTCGGTCTTATTGGATGTATATTGCCAGTTATTCCTGGTCCTCCACTTAGTTTTTTGGGTGCCTTAGCAATACATTACACTAAATTTGTAGATTTCACTACTAATTTTTTAATCGTAGCTGCTTCGGCTGCCGTTTTAGTTACCATATTAGACTATATTGTTCCTATTTGGGGAACTAAAAAATTTGGAGGAACAAAAGCCGGAATGTGGGGTTCGACAATCGGAATGATTATAGGAATCATATTTTTTGGCCCATTCGGGTTAATTCTGGGGCCCTTTGTTGGTGCTTTTATTGGCGAAGCAGTTGGCGGAGCAAATAACAAATCGGCTTTCAGAGCAGGATTAGGTGCTTTTATTGGCTTTCTGTTAGGGACAGGTCTTAAGTTAGCTGCATCGATTTATATTACATGGAATTTTGTGAGTGAATTATTTTAAAATAAATACGTTTTGAAGAAATTATTAAGCTTTATACTGTTTTTGATTGTAAGTGTTACTACTACATATTCGAACGAAAAAATAGAGATCAGTCTTTTAACCTGCTCCGAAGGAAAAGAAGCATTTACTATTTGGGGACACTCAGCATTACGTATTATCGATCATAATCAAAATCAGGATTTGGTTTATAATTTTGGTCTTTTCGATTTTAATACACCTAATTTTTATTTAAAATTTACACAAGGAAAACTAAAATATAAATTAGGATTACATTATTCGCAGAACTTTTTCGAAAGTTACAAAAACAAAAACCGTGAGATTATTGAACAAAAATTAAATCTATCGGATAAAGAAAAATCTGCCATAATTAACGAGCTAAATTATTTGTATCGCCCCGAAAACAGGTACTATTATTATAGTTTTATCGGGAAAAACTGCACCTCCGAACTACGAGATATAATAATTGATAATACAACTAACGATTTCGATAGAAATAGTCTAACAAAAAAATCGTACAGACAAGAATTAAACGAATATTTAACTTATCGACCATGGTTAAAGCTAGGTATGTGTTTAATTATGGGATATAAAGTAGATAAGAAAACAACTCAATTCGAAAGTTTATTTTTACCCTATTATTTATGCTATGCTTTGCGCGATATTAAAACAGAATTGGGGAAACCATTGATTTTAGAAGAAAAAGTTCACTTTAAAACCAACCAGCACAAAAAAAGCTATCCTTTTTATTTTCATCCACTGTTTATTTTATCGATTTTATCTTTAGTATACATTTTGGTTCGCTCTAAATCTTTACAAAAAAGCTTTATTTTAATTATCGGGATGATCGGATTACTTATGTTAGCTTTGATATTTTATACCGAACATTACGAATTAAAACTCAATTTCAACATTCTTTGGTGTAGTCCTTTGTACTTGGTTGTGGCATTACTTTCGAAAAAAAATCTAAGTAAAAAGAAAACTCTATCTTTTATTAATTTAATTGTAATGCTACTTATAATACCTATTTGGTTATTGAAAATACAACAATTCGAATTATTTTTCCTTCCGATATACTTAACTCTATTTATTATAAATATCAGAATACTGAGAGAGTAGACGAAAAAGTTCAAACACAATTCATTATTTTGATTTAATTGTGCTTTTACAAAATTTTAAAAGCATTTACACAAACGAAATGACTAATTCTATTTTTTAAAAAGCTCATTTCATCCGTGTAATGGCAAACGGCACGGTGACAAAGCTCAAAAATTGTTTGTGCAAATATCATTTTGATAAAAGGATTTTTAAAAATATCTCTGTATTCTCGAAACAAAATAACATGTGTGTAAAAAAACATTGTATCGTACAATATTGTCAAACAAATAGGATATTTCGTTGTTAATCTCAAATTATTGCAAAGCTTTCGAAATAATTAATATAAAATTATACTTTTGCAGCTTCGAATAATTTGGTGTTCGAGCATTAATTTTTAGATATGGGGTTTAAAGAAGAGATTCAACGTAGAAGAACATTCGGGATTGTAAGTCATCCTGATGCAGGTAAAACAACATTAACCGAGAAATTACTATTGTTCGGAGGAGCAATTCATGTTGCCGGAGCAGTAAAAAGTAATAAGATAAAGAAAACAGCCACCTCAGACTTTATGGAAATAGAACGACAACGTGGTATTTCTGTGGCTACTTCGGTTATGGGTTTCGAATATAAGGGTAAAAAAATTAATATATTAGACACACCCGGACACCAAGATTTTGCCGAAGATACTTTTCGTACTTTAACCGCAGTTGACAGTGTTATTATTGTTATTGATTCGGCTAAAGGTGTCGAGCCTCAAACACGAAAACTTATGGAAGTTTGCCGTATGCGCAAAACTCCAGTAATGGTATTTATTAATAAACTCGACAGAAATGGTAAAGATCCTTTCGAATTATTAGACGAAATAGAAAACGAACTTAAGATAAGTGTTCGCCCTCTAAGTTGGCCTATAAGTAATGGGCCTACATTTAAAGGAGTTTATAACTTATACGAAGAGAAATTAAATTTATTTAGCGGCGAAGATAAACAAACAATAAGCGATGCTGTCGAATTTAAAGACATCAACAATCCTGAGTTAGAAGGATATATTGGCGAACAATATGCCGAAACTTTGCGCGAAGAATTAGAATTAATTACCGAGGTATATCCCGAATTTGAAGTACAGGATTATTTAGCTGCCGATTTAGCTCCTGTATTTTTTGGTAGTGCTTTAAATAATTTTGGAGTTCAAGAGTTACTCGATTGTTTTATTAATATAGCTCCACATCCTAGGCCTGTAACATCCGAAGAAAGAGATATTGATCCGTTTGAAAATAAATTTTCGGGATTTATTTTTAAGATTCATGCTAACATGGATCCTAATCATCGCGATAGACTAGCTTTTGTAAAAATATGCTCGGGAAGCTTTAAGCGTAATACCAATTATTTACACGTACGTGCAGGAAAAAAGATGAAATTCCCCTCGCCAACAGCTTTTATGGCCGAAAAGAAATCGATTGTCGACGAAGCTTTCCCTGGCGATATTGTGGGTATACACGACACTGGGAATTTTAAAATTGGAGATACTCTAAGCGAAGGCGAAGTAATAAACTTTAAAGGTTTACCTAGCTTTTCGCCCGAAATGTTTAGATATGTCGAAAATGCTGATCCGATGAAATATAAGCAATTGGCAAAAGGACTAGATCAACTAATGGACGAAGGAGTAGCTCAGTTATTTACCAATAAATTTAATGGTCGCAAAATTATTGGTACTGTAGGTCAACTTCAATTTGATGTTATTCAGTTTCGATTAGAACACGAATATGGTGCTAAATGTAAATATGAACCTATTCAGATGCACAAAGCTTGTTGGATTAAATCTAACGATAAAGAACAACTCGAAGATTTTAGACGACGTAAATACAATAACATTGCTATTGACAAACACGGACGAGAAGTTTTTATGGCCGATTCACCCTATGCTTTACAAATGGCTCAAAGTAAATTCGACAAAATAGAGTTCCTTTTTACATCCGAA
The DNA here is from genome assembly GCA_022360575.1 of Bacteroidales bacterium. Classification (GTDB taxonomy): domain Bacteria; phylum Bacteroidota; class Bacteroidia; order Bacteroidales; family UBA12077; genus UBA12077. The sequence goes on from JAKSCO010000301.1 coordinate 35,408, forward strand.
TTTTAAAAAAATTAAACCATTTAAAATTTTATGTGTCTTTAACTAGAACTTAAAATTTTAAACGTGAGAAAGGGATTATTACTGCTAATACTGATTTTTTTGGTATTAGCAACATTTGCCGAGTCATTAAATAGTAATCGACAAAAGATAAAACTAAAGAAAACCTCAAAGCCTCCTAAAATCGATGGTATTTTAGATGAAACAATCTGGAAACAGGCTGTAATAGCCAAAGATTTTGTACAGTTAGAACCCTATAACGGTAAGCAATCAAAACAGCCAACCGAAGTACGGGTTCTTTACGATGATCAGGCAATATATTTTGGTGCAATAATGCACGACAGCAGCCCTGATAGCATTATACACGATTTAGGAACTCGCGATCAGTTTAGTCGAATAAATGCTGATTTATTTGGTGTTATAATAAGTACATTTAACGATGGCGTTAATGCTGTTGAGTTTATGGTATCGGCATCGGGAGTACAATCTGACTGCAAACACACAGGCGAAAGAAGCGATTCGAAATGGGACGCAGTATGGGAAAGCAAAGTAAATATTACAAAGGATGGATGGATTGCCGAAATAAAAGTCCCCTACTCTGCTTTACGTTTCTCTAACAAAGACATTCAAAATTGGGGAATACAATTTTTTCGATCGATAAGAAGACATCGAGAGTGGAGCTCGTGGAACTTCATTGATATTAATGTTAGAGGTAAGATAAACCAAATGGGCGAAGCTGTAGGAATAGAAAATATCGAACCTCCTTTAAGACTTTCTGTAACACCCTATATTTCGACATATTTTGAAAACGAAGGAAACTGGAATAAAGATTTTAATGCCGGAATGGATCTTAA
>JAKSCO010000083.1 GCA_022360575.1 Bacteroidales bacterium
AGTTTGACATCTGCATTTGGATTGTATTCAATCTTCCATTTTTTTGCTTCTTTTTCTATTGTAGTCATCCCCATTTCGGCTCTACGTTGGTTGATTGTTTCAGGGTTTTCGATTGGATGAAAAACTAATTTGCCCCACTTAGGAGACCCGTCGGGGTTAATCCCAGAAGAGCTACGTGTTAATTGAGTTCCATAACACTGTTTTTTACCATCGTACATAAGATAGCGATCGTACATCATAGCATAATGTTTTTTAGATGCTTCGCCTGCAAACGCAGCTTTTTTTAATAAAGGGAGATACTTTTTAAGATATTTAAATTCGGCATGCTGAAATATCAAGAATATAGCTTCAGCTGATTCTTTCCCTACCATAGTATAAGTAGGCCAACCATATTTTTTTATTATTTTTTTTGCTCTTTTTTTTCGAGCTTTAATTAAGGGACGTTGTTGTTTGCTAAATTCGGTATATTCGGGTGTACGAAATTTTGGGAATGTTTTTTTGTAATTTTTTAGTAATGTCCTAAAACGTTGATCTTCGATATATATATGCCATAATTCTACACATAATTCGGGGTGAGTAATCCCTATATTATTGGTTAGATGAATTTTTTCTAAGGTATCTACTACAGCGCTCCAGTTTGTACACTTGTGGATATTTTCGAAATCGGTATCGGTTAAAATATCTTTACCGTCGGCTCCTTTTTTAATTGATTTATTCAGGAAATAAAAAGCATTTGAGGAATCGTTGGTTAAAGAGTAATAACATGCCAACTGATAGTTTGTCCACAAATCATTATTGGTTTTAAGATTTGTTTGTAATGTTTCGATAATCTGTATGTACTTTTCTTGCTTGCGTAAAGTATCAATTTTTTGTGCTAATAAAGAGTCGGGTTGTGCTGTAGCGAATAATGTTAAACACAATACTAAAGCTGTAGTTATAATTCTCATTTTTTGTTATTTAATAATTTCAGTATAAAGAATTGTTTTTTTGTTTATCTAAAACTATTCCTTTTATGATCCTTAAAATTAAAAGAACAAATACTTAATGTTAGTAATACAAGGAATGATTGTTTCATCTGATTATATTTTTGATTTAATGATGTTGTTTTCAAACTTATTTGTTTCGTTTATTATTTTCTGAATCAAAGAATTTATATTATGATCACACTGTTTGTTCCAATTGATATAAATATCTGGTTTAACTCCTGATTTATGTTCCGATCCTAAATCTAAGGAATGATACAATCGGTGAGAACAAGCTACTTTAATTTTAGAATTTTTAAGTTTGAAATATACAATATCGCCATATGATGTTACTGGCTGAGTTGTTTGCTCGCCTACTATGATTCCTGCTTTAAAATATTTGAAACTACGAACAAAATCAGAAGCAGCCGAATAGTTTTGTTTTGAGGTTAATAGAATAACATCGCCTTTGAATATTTCATTTGGATTGGATGTGTTTATTTCTTTATTTTCATCGTATTGTTTTGAGATAGAGGTGTTGTTTCGGCGCCATTGCTCTTTCATAAATGGGAGAATGAATAAAAAATAAGGACGAGTTAAAGAATATCTCCAATAAAAGCGTTTTGAATACTTACTAACTTTGGTTATAGTTTTTGAATATGCTTTTTTATTATTATCCGTTTTTAAATCTAAGTAATTAAATAAATAGGATGATAGCATTGTATTTCCTCCGGAGTTTTCTCTTATGTCTATAATGAGTTTGTCTATTTTCTTAGCTTTTAATATTTCGAATGAAGAGTCGACTATAGAAAAGAATTGTCG
>JAKSCO010000261.1 GCA_022360575.1 Bacteroidales bacterium
CAAAGCTACTTGTGTTAATGAGAAAGCAAAGAACAGAATTGAGCAAGGAGGTTCAGTTTTAAATTATCAGTCTTATCTAATGTCTATGCCTTCTTCGACGGATGTGAGTTGGATGAAACTTTACAAGGACTCAGAGGGAATGCCATTTGGATATAACAATAAGAATGAAAACCCTTATTGGACTGCGAATGAAGTAAAGCAAAGAGACGAAGAAAACCGTTTGATGGGAATGGTTAACCTTACGTATGAAATATTTGAAGGTTTCCAGGTTAAAGGTCGTGCAGGGGTTGATTATCGCTCTTTCCGTATGGAGACTCGTAAGCCTTTATTCACGCCTTGGTTTACTGGGGGCCGGTCGTTTATTCGTGAAAATTTGGAGCGTGAGGAGAACTACGATTTTATGGCCAGTTACCATAAACAAATAGGCGATTTGGATTTGACTGTAAATGCAGGTGCTTCCCGAATGTATAAGTATATGGAAAGCAGCGAAACTGGTTCTGCGGAATTTCTAACAGAAGATTTTCAAAATCCAAATAGCGGAACATCCAAATTGCTTAATTACGGAACATATAGAAAGGAGATTAATTCGGTATTTGCAACGGCTACTTTGGGCTACAAAGGGGTGTATTACTTAGATATGTCAGCGCGAAACGACTGGGCCTCTACTTTGCCTGTAGACGATAATTCTTATTTCTATCCGTCAGTTAGCGGCAGCTGGGTATTCTCTGATATGGACTGGGAATTGCCTTCGTGGATTTCTCTGGGTAAGTTTAGAGCTTCTTGGGCTCAGGTGGGTTCCGATACTGAGCCTTATCAGCTTTATACGAAGTACAAGCTGGAAAGCAATGGAAATCATGGCTATCATTTGGGGAATATTGATGGGAAAGACTTAACAAATCCATTGGTTAAGCCTCAGATTCAGTCTTCTTGGGAATTTGGTTTGGATGTGAGATTTTTGGACGATCGATTGGGAATGGATGTATCATGGTATACTACATCTACAAGTGATCAAATTATGCCAGTGTCGATCTCTGGATCTTCAGGTTTTAACAAAGTTTGGATTAATGCCGGAGAGATTGCTAACAAAGGGGTTGAGGTTAGCCTATATGGCACGCCTGTAAAAACGGATGAGTTTGAGTGGAATGTAAATGTGAATGCCTCACGAAATGAAAACAAAGTGGTGAATTTATCCGCAGGATTGGATGAAATCTCTCTGGGAGGAATTGGTTACGCTAAGATTGGCGAGGAATACGGTGTGCTAAAGGGCAGTGTTTATGCTCGAGACGATAATGGGAATATTATTGTCACAGATGGCGGTAAACCTATGGGAGTGAAAGGTACGAACTCAGAGATTATTGGTAACGGGTATCCAAAATGGATGGCTGGTATTCGAAATACCTTTAGCTACAATGGGCTTACATTATCGTTTTTAATTGACGGGAAGTTCGGACATGATATCTATTCTACTACAAACGCTTCAATGTATGGTAAAGGAAAGCATGAAGATTCTGTTCAGCCAAGACTGGATCTTGAGAAAAATGGAGCATGGCGCCCAGAGGGAATTGTTGATTCTGAAGGCAAGCCATTTGCATTTACAAAGCTTCAGGAGATTAAGGATTGGTTCGGAAGTCAGCCTAGAGAGAAGTTTATCTATGACGGATCGTTTGTGAAATTCCGTGAGATTTCTTTAAGCTATAATTTGCCGTCAAGCTTAACACAGAAAATCGGGGTGAGAAGAATGTCCGTTACTGGTTTGGTTAATAATGTTGGGTATCTGTGGAAAAACGTTGAAAATATTGACCCGGAAAGCAGTTACAGCACAGCGAATGGACAGGGAGTAGAGTACACAGCTATGCCATTGCCTCGTACTTATACCATCAAACTTTCAGTGAATCTATAATTGAAGAGAAATGAATATTAAGAGATATATATTAGCAGGTGCTGTTGCTACAGCATCTCTGTTTAGTGCCTGTACAGACGGATTTGAGGAAATGAATAAAGACCGTTGGGCGAGCCGGGAATTGAGTCCCAGGCATCAGTTTGCACTGATGCAGGCGAAGATGTGGAGCATCGGGCATGAAGGATGGAGAGGTAATATTATTACTTCAGGACCAATTTCAGGAGTTTCTGCTTGTTTGTACGGAATGGACGAGTTTTATGAAAGCGATGATTTTTTCAGTGCTACTTGGAATTTAATTTACACTGACGTCGCTAAAGAAATAACTGATGTTTTCAG
>JAKSCO010000152.1 GCA_022360575.1 Bacteroidales bacterium
TATAGAAAAAAAATATACAATAAGGGGGAAAATAGTAGCACAAGGAGGAAGTGCTGGAGGTTTACTTATGGGAGCTGTAGCCAATCAAAGACCTGAACTATTTAATACTTTTATAATTGAATCGGCATATCTCGATGTACTTGGAACATTAACTGATACTACTGCAAATTTTGTTTTTGAGGAGCGTGGAGGTGAAATCGGAAACCCAGAAATTCCTGAAATGTATGAGTATATTAAATCTTATTCTCCTTATCAGAATATAAAAAAACAGAATTATCCTAATATTTTATTTACAATGGGATTTTTTGATACGAAAGTTAAATATTGGCAAACACTAAAAACAGTTGCCCGATTGCGTAAATGTAAAACGGATAATAATATACTATTACTAAAAACAGATTTATATGGAGGTCACTCAGGTTATAGTAATAATATTATTAATGAGAGAGCTTTCATTTATGCTTTTATACTTGATAATCTTGGAATAAAATATTAATCGCATTACCTCGCTTGTCAGCTTAAAAAATAGAACTTATACCATTTTATAGACAAAATTACTCAATAAATATTTTATTATACAAATCATATCCAGTAATTGATTTTATTAGGTTAGGTGTTAATTGATGTACCATTTCAGTGATCTTGTCTTGTAATTCTTTTATTGAAGGGAAGAACTTCATAGCTACCTTATCTTTCATCCACTGCCACACCTTTTCTGCAGGGTTTAGTTCTGGGGAATAAGGAGGTATCCTAATAAGTTTAATATTTTCTGGGATTTCAATATTTTGACAAGCATGGAAACCAGCATTGTCAATTACAATTAGTTTTAATTCTTTAGGATTTTGCTGAGAAAAGTCTTTTAAGAAGCCCTCAAATATGTTATTATCTACACAAGATGTTTCCCAATAAAAAGCATCACCAGTAATAGGAGAGAAACATCCCCAAAGCCATAACCATTTATAGCTGTGCTGGTATTTTCCTATTGGCTTTATTCCTTTTGATATTAATACTCGTTTCTGCTTTGTCATCAAACCAAAGCGAGCTTCGTCTTGAAAGTATATATTTACTGAATCATACTTATCTTTATCCAGACTAATTCTAAATTCATTTATTGTATCTGGTAGTTTTTTTAAAGGCTTCAATAGCCTGTTCGTCTTTTTTATGATGTGATTTTCGAGCAACTTTTAATTTGCTTTGCAGGTGTGTGTGACAATAATGATAAAGAACGTAGTAAGGGATATCTTTTCCAGATTTGAGGTTTATCCAATGGCGCAATTCCACATAACTTGTTATATCTGTGTTGGGATCTTGTAGCTTCGCTGTTAATGCTTGTTTATCTTCTTGACTCAGTTTCTCATTACGTTTGCCTCTACTGGAAACTGTAAGGTAAGCCTCAATGCCTTTTTCTTGGTATAATTTTAACCAATTATAAATCGTTTTACGCTCTCTCTTCAACTTAGAAGCCAACTCGTGGGTATAGGTCACCTTACCTTGTTTAATCAATAATAATGCTTTAATACGACCTTGCTGAAGCAATTTGGTTTGTTGTCGAAGCAAATATTTAAGGTTTGCTTCACTCTCTTTAATAGTAATATTTATTGTCTTTGCCATGAGGCTAAGTTACTAAATAATGAGTAAATTTACAAGTAAAATAGTATTATAACTAAATCGGACAGGCGAGATGATGTTACTAGCAACTAAGATTTTAATTAGTTGCTAGTAGCTAATATTTTGATGATTAGATCTTATATCTCGATACCATTTATTCTATTGCTGCAACAATTTCGTCGGAAAGTTCGAGATTGTGGTATACGTTTTGCACATCGTCTTCGTCTTCGAAGGCATCTATCATTTTCATAATTTTTAATGAAGTATCCACATCCAATGCTTTTGTATCGTTTGGTATTCGTTGCAGTCCGGCATGTTCTATCTCGATACCCATTTCGTCGAGTTTCTTTTGTACGCTACCAAAATCTTCTTTTGCTGTGGTAACTGTAATTATACCTTCGTCGATTTCAATATCTTCGGCTCCGGCATCAATTATTTCCAATTCAAACTCATCCATATCGATAGTTTCATTTTTAGTTAATGTAAAAACACCTTTTGTATCGAATAAGAACGATAAAGAACCGTTGGTTCCTAAGTTTCCATTGTATTTGGTAAAAACTGCACGCACCTTACTAACGGTACGTTTTTTATTATCTGTTAAGCATTCAACAAATACAGCTATACCGCTGGGAGCATATCCTTCAAATGTCATTTCTTCTAAATTATCACCTTCTTTATCGGCTTTAGAAATTGCTCTTTCGACATTATCTTTGGGCATGTTAACTCCTTTGGCATTGTTAACTGCCAGTCGTAAACGAGGATTAGCTTCCGGATCAGGACCACCTTCTTTTACGGCAATTGAAATTTCTTTTACAATTTTCGAAAATATCTTGGAGCGTTTTGCATCGGCTGCTCCTTTTTTGCGTTTAATGGTTGACCATTTACTATGACCTGACATATTATGTATAATTTATTTTGTTAAAACGATGTTAAATTTTGTATGCAAAATTAGTAAAATGCTTTTTATAATAAAAACCAAGTAATTAAAGATATTTAGCTCTTTTTTATATATTATCCAATATATTTTAATTATTCGTGTTAAATTTTAATAAATTTGCAAAAAATATGAAAGGAAAATAAAATGAGCACTTCACATGCATCTCAAAATCTTTATATTGAGACATACGGTTGTCAGATGAATGTTGCAGATAGCGAAATCGTAGCATCAGTACTAGAAGAGAAAGGGTATAAGGTAGTAGAGGATATAGATTCTGCAGATGTAATTTTAGTAAATACCTGTTCTATTCGCGAAAATGCAGAGCAACGTGTTTGGGGTAGGTTGGATGTTTTTAAGCAAATAAAAAAGAAAAAGCCTGAGGTTATCGTTGGTGTAATCGGTTGCATGGCAGAACGCTTAAAAGAAAAATTACTCGAAGAAGAAAAGATAGTAGACCTAGTAGTGGGCCCTGATGCATATCGCGACTTACCTAATATATTAGAAAGCGCCGAAGGTGGACAAAAAGCAATTAATGTGCTTTTATCAAAAGAAGAAACTTATGCTGATATTAGCCCAGTGAGGTTAGGCAAAAATAAAATTTCGGCATTTGTATCTATCATGCGTGGTTGCAATAATATGTGTTCGTATTGTATTGTTCCTTACGTGAGAGGAGGAGAAAGAAGCCGCGATCCGTATACTATTGTGAGAGAGGTTGAAGAATTGTATCAAAAGGGTTATAAAGAAGTAACTTTATTGGGACAAAATGTAGATTCGTTCAACTGGAAAGCAGAAGATAGCGAAGAAAATATAAGCTTTGCTCAGTTACTAGAGATGGTTGCTAAGGTAAGTCCATCGTTACGTGTTCGTTTTTCAACATCACACCCTAAAGATATGTCGGATGATGTATTATACACCATGGCTATGTATAATAATATATGCAATCATATTCATTTGCCAGCTCAATCGGGAAGTACTCGAGTGCTGGAGCAAATGAACCGAAAATATACTCGCGAGTGGTATATAGGTAGAATTGATGCCATAAAAAAAATATTACCCAATTGTGCTATCTCTACCGATATAATGACAGGTTTTCCGGGCGAAACAGATGAGGATCATAAGGATACTTTGAGCTTGATGGAATATGTAGGATACGATATGGCATATATGTTTAAATATTCGGAAAGACCAAAAACATATGCATCGCGACATCTACCCGACGATATTCAGGATTCGGTTAAATCGCAGCGATCAACTGAGATTATCGATCTGCAAAATAAATTATCGGAACAAACAAAGAAAGAAGATTTAGGAAAAACCTTTGAAGTATTAGTCGAAGGAACATCTAAAAAATCGAAAGAGCAGCTGTATGGCCGTACATCGCAAAATAAAGTGGTTGTATTTCCACGACATAACTACACAGTAGGAGATTATGTTTTTGTGGAAATAGTAGATTGTACATCGGCTACTTTAATTGGCGAGATTGTTACAAAGTAAACAAATACAATATTTATACCATTTGGCTCAATGATATTTAATTATTGAGCCATTTTTATATTTATTTTTTTAAGGAAACATTTATCATAGTTGACATGTAGTTAAAA
>JAKSCO010000121.1 GCA_022360575.1 Bacteroidales bacterium
CTGCCAATTAAGGCAGCCAATGCTCTCATTTTTAGTTTTGCAAAACTAATACAAATAATTAATCGCTAAAACATATACAAATTATTTTGAGCGATGTTTTTCTAATACCAAATGAATTTCAAGATGAGGGGTTTGTAAAAATGAATAATTTTTGTCTTAGACGCGACAAAAAAGTAAAAGATAGCCGAGTTACCTTGCAACTTTTTTGGCAATGGATAAGGCAAAAAGAAACGTTTTTATCTCTCATTTTGATGTTCTTTTGGTATAAAGCTCTTGATAAAGCAATTTTATTCTCTTTATTATTTTATTTCGATAGCTGTTTGATCTTTTTTTTATAACACAAAAATATATTTCAACACAAACAATAGTTTCTTAATTATTTGTAACTTACTGTTAAATAGACATGCTAATGTTTAAAATTAAGGAAATATATCAATTGTGGTTAAATAAATTTTTTCTCGAACTGGGCGAGTTGAGCCGATTTACAGTTCAGTTTTTCCAGAATTTTTTTCGTCCTCCATACGAGCATAGCGAACTATTGCGTCAAGCCTCTAAAATGGGTTTAAGCACCTTGCCCTTAATTAGCATTACAGCCTTTATTATGGGGTTGGTATTAACTCTGCAATCGCGCCCTTTAATAGCAGGCTTTAGAGCCGAAGCATGGTTGCCCGGAATAGTATCCGTATCAATGGTTCGCGAAATAGGACCCGTTATAACAGCTCTTATTTGTGCCGGAAAAATAGGATCGGGGATAGGTGCCGAGTTAGGATCGATGAGAGTTACCGAACAAATAGACGCTATGGAGGTTTCCGGAACAAATCCTATAAATTATCTGGTTTTAACCCGTGTATTAGCATGTTCTTTAATAATTCCGATTCTTGTATTTTATGCCGATTTTATTTCTCTATATGGATCTTATGTTGCTGTCAATATGCACGACAATGTATCAATTCCGCTTTTTGTAAACCTTGCTTTTAAACCTTTAAAGTTTTACGATTTAATATCTGCTAGTATAAAAACTCTGTTTTTTGGTTTTGCTATAGGCATTATCAGTTGTTATAAAGGATATTTCTCGCGAAACGGAACCGAAGGAGTAGGTAAGGCAGCAAATTCGGCGGTTGTTATATCGTCTTTAGTAATCTTTATAATCGATTTGATAGCTGTACAAATTACAAATCTGTTTAATCTAATATCAAGATAAAAGTAAAAATGACAACAAGTAATGTAATAGAAATATCGCACTTGAAAAAAGCATTTGCCGGAGTTAATGTCCTCGACGATATTAACCTTACCGTAAAACAAAACGAGAATGTAGTTATCTTGGGCAAATCCGGAATAGGCAAAACCGTGTTAATAAAATGTATTGTTGGGTTAATTGAGCCCGATGCCGGATCGTTAAAAGTTTTAGGTCAAGAAATAATGAATGCTACCAATAAGGTTATTACCGATTTGCGTTCGAAAATAGGATTCATATTTCAAGGAAACGCCTTGTACGATTCGATGACAGTAAAAGAAAATCTCGAATTTTCGTTA
>JAKSCO010000033.1 GCA_022360575.1 Bacteroidales bacterium
ATGAAGAAGAACGATGGGTCAAAGTTCAACCTGGAGTTATTCTTGATGAACTTAATATGTTTTTAAAACCTCATGGATTATTTTTTGGTCCCGAAACTTCTACGTCTAACAGATGTATGATAGGCGGAATGGTTGGAAATAATGCCTGTGGTTCGCACTCAATAATTTATGGGACAACACGAGATCAAACTCTTGCCACAAAAGTAATTTTGAGTGATGGTAACGAAGTTGAATTTAAGTCTATAACAAAACCAGAATTTACAGAAAAACTGAATGGAAATAAGCTCGAAAACAAATTATATAAGCATATTAATACCATACTGAGTAATCCAGAAAATCAGAAAGAAATACAAACTGAATTTCCCGATAAATCAATCTATCGACGAAACACCGGATATGCCATAGATTTATTGCTCAATTCGGAAATATTTACACAAACAGACAAAAAGTTCAATTTCTCTAACTTAATTTGTGGATCCGAAGGAACTTTAGGCTTTATTACCGAAATAAAACTAAAATTAGTTGATGTTCCGCCTTCTGAAATTGCTGTTTTGGCTGCTCATTTTAAAACAAAAGAGCAAGCATTTAAAGCTAATTTAATAGCACTAAAGCACAAGCCTGGAGCTGTCGAGATGATGGATAACAAAGTTTTAAACTTAACCCGCGACAATAAAGAACAAGCTAAAAATCGTTTTTTTGTCGATGGAAATCCTGAAGCAATACTCCTTATTGAATTTGCACGAGATACGAAACAAGAAATAGAGAATATATGCCAAAAACTAATAGCTGATTTTAATCAGGCTGGCTATGGCTATCATTTTCCTATTGTTTGGGGAACAGAAACGAAAAATGTTTGGGCTCTACGAAAAGCAGGATTAGGTGTATTATCAAATATGAAAGGCGATGCTAAACCTGTTTCTGTTATCGAAGATACAGCCGTTGGTGTTGATGTATTACCTGATTATATGGATGATTTTCAGAAAATATTAGAAAAGCATCAATTAGAATGTGTTTATCATGCACATATTGGTTCGGGCGAATTGCATTTACGACCAATATTAAATTTAAAAGATTCGAAAGATGTAGCAATGTTCCGAACTATAGGACTTGAAATTGCTCATTTAGTAAAAAAATACAAAGGATCATTAAGTGGCGAACATGGCGATGGTCGTGTCCGTGGCGAATTTATTCCAATTATCATAGGACAAAAAAACTATAAACTACTACAAGAATTAAAACAAGTTTGGGATCCTAAAACAATTTTTAATCCAGGTAAAATAGTTAATGTCCCATCTATGATTAGTAATTTACGTTACGAACCCAACAGAAAAGAACCCGAATTTGAAACTATATTCGATTTTTCAAATGTAGGAGGGATTTTACGAGCAACCGAAAAATGTAATGGTAGCGGCGATTGCCGAAAAACCGAAAAAACAGGAGGCACAATGTGTCCTAGTTATATGGCTACTCGCAACGAGAATGATGTTACTCGGGCTCGGGCAAATATCTTGCGCGAACACCTTACTACATCCACAAAAAACAACCCATTCGACCAAAAAGAAATTAAAGAGGTAATGGATTTATGTTTGTCGTGTAAAGCCTGTAAATCAGAATGTCCTTCGAGTGTTGATGTAGCAAAACTGAAAGCAGAATTCCTACAGCACTACTATGATGCCAACGGCATATCTTTGCGCACTCGATTGATAGCATATATTACCGAAATAAATAAATTAGCTGCAATTTTTCCGAGTATATATAATGCTTTTATGGGTAATAAATTTATTTCGTCGCTTATTATGCGTATGGTTGGATTCGAACCCAAACGAAGCATGCCTTTATTAGGAAAGAAAACTCTTTCGAAATGGACAAAATCATACTTAAAACAATTAAAAGATTCGACTACAGTTAAAGGGAAAGTATATCTATTTAACGATGAATTTACCAATTACAACGACACTGATATAGGGATAAAAACAATACAATTATTAACTCGATTAGGATACCAAGTTTGTATTCCGAAACATATTGATAGTGGCCGCACATACTTATCGAAAGGTTTAATCCGCAAAGCTCGAAAAATTGCAATTAAAAACATTACATATTTAAAAGATATTGTTTCTGATGAGTCGCCCTTGATAGGTATAGAGCCTTCGGCAATATTATCTTTTCGCGACGAATATCCCGATTTAGTTGGAAGTAAACTAAAATCAACAGCTATACAATTAGGATCAAAGGCATTAATGATTGATGAATTTTTGAAGCGCGAAATAGAGAGAGGAAATATTGGTAAAGATCAATTTACATTAAACAAACAAAAAATTAAACTACACGGACATTGTCATCAGAAAGCTGTAGCATCAACAGACCCAACTAAGTTCTTACTTTCTTTCCCCGAAAATTATTCGGTCGAAGAAATACCTTCGGGATGTTGCGGAATGGCTGGTTCGTTTGGATACGAAAAAGAACATTATGAAATTTCGATGAAAATCGGAGAAATGGTTCTATTTCCGGCTGTTCGCGAAGCTGGCAAAGATGTATTGATTGCTGCACCAGGCACTAGTTGTCGTCATCAAATAAAAGACGGCACCGGAAAAACTGCAATGCATCCAGTAGAGATTTTATACGGAGCTTTAAAATAAGCTCCTTTTTTTAATCTTTATGCTGCTTTATAATATTTATTATAAGCCACACTTTCTGGATGTTTTACTTTCGTCGACACAAAAACAAAAAGAAATATTTTAAGGAACTACTTTTTAAGTAACTTTGTTGCATTATTATGCAACAAACAGAAAAGAAATATCAGATAAATACTTGGCTTCCTACAACAAAAAAGGAAGTCACCAAAAGAGGATGGGATGAGCTGGATGTTATTCTATTTAGCGGTGATGCTTATGTCGATCACCCTTCGTTTGGGCCAGCAGTTATAGGACGCATATTAGAGTCGCTAGGTTTGAAAGTAGCAATTATACCGCAACCTAACTGGCAAGATGATTTGCGTGATTTTAAAAAACTGGGCAAACCTCGCCTATTTTTTGCAGTAACTGCAGGCTGCATGGACTCAATGGTAAATCACTATACAGCAAACAAGCGTTTACGATCAAATGATGCTTATACTCCTGGAGGTAAATCGGGATTCAGACCCGATTATGCAAGTGTAATATATTCGAACATTTTAAAGAAACTATTCCCCGATACACCTGTTGTTTTAGGTGGTGTTGAAGCTTCGCTGCGACGTTTAACTCACTACGACTATTGGTCTAATCAGTTAAAGCCCGGAATATTAATCGACAGCAAAGCCGATTTATTAGTATACGGAATGGGCGAAAAACCAATTTCGGAATTGGTTAAATTACTACAACAAGGTGTTCCGTTCAATGAAATTACTTCGGTTAAACAAACAGCATACATTACTAAAGCAAATAAAGAATTAAGCTCAACCGAATGGACTGACGAAGTTTTATTCAATCATAAAGAGTGTTTGCAAGATAAGCGGAAATTTGCTCGTAATTTCAAGATTATAGAAGAAGAAAGTAATCGACTAAAAAGTATTAAACGATTAATACAAAAAGTTGACAAGCAAAAGATTATTATAAATCCTCCTTTCGAGCCTATTACCGACAAGGAGTTAGATTCGGTTTACGATTTACCTTTTACTCGCTTACCACATCCTAAGTATGCAAAAAAAGAAGTTATCCCTGCATTTGAAATGATAAAACACTCTATAACACTACATAGAGGATGTTTTGGAGCCTGTTCTTTTTGTACAATATCGGCTCATCAGGGAAAATTTATTAGCAGTCGCTCCGAAAAATCGATTTTAAAAGAAGCTAAGCAAGTTTCGAAGATGGACGATTTTAAAGGATATATTTCAGATATAGGTGGTCCTTCGGCCAATATGTATAAAATGAAAGGCAAGAATTTAGATATATGCAAAGACTGTAAACGAGCATCGTGTTTATATCCTAAAGTATGTAAGAATCTCGACAATAATCCTGCTGAGTTAACCAAACTATACAAACAAGTAAGTGCTATTCCGGAAGTAAAGAAAGCTTTTGTAAGTAGTGGTATCAGGTACGATTTATTTATGGAGAATATAAACGAACCTGATTTTAGAGAGTATGTTGAACAACTAATAAAAAATCATGTGTCGGGTCGATTAAAAATTGCACCTGAGCATATCTCTGAAAATGTCTTAAAAATCATGCGTAAGCCTAATTTAAAAATGTTTAATGATTTTAAGCGTATTTTCGATAAGGTAAATGCCAAATATCAATTAAAACAACAGCTTATCCCCTACTTTATTTCGAGTCATCCGGCTTGTACAAATATCGATATGGCCGAATTAGCAGCCGAAACTAAAATGATGAATTTTAAACTCGAGCAAGTACAAGACTTTACTCCAACCCCTATGACATTAGCTACTGTTATGTATTATTCGGGTATTAATCCGTATACTATGGAAAAAGTTAAAGTAGCCCGATCGAAACAAGAAAAGTTATCGCAACGAAAATTCTTTTTTTGGTATAAATCGGAGTTCAGAAACGAAATTATTTCGGAGCTCAAAAAAGCAAATCGCAAAGATATCCTCGATAAACTATTCGGGATACAAAAAGGAAAAAAGAACAAAAACAAATCAGGTAGAAAAAGATAAATTTTAAACCAAATATTCGAAATTTATCTTTATCGAAATAATAATATTATAAAATATGGCAATCAATAAACCTCTGGCAGATAGAATGCGTCCAAAAAACTTGGATGAGTACATCGGGCAAAAACATTTAGTAGGTAAAGATGCTATTTTACGAAAAGCCATCGAATCGGGTAATATACCATCTTTTATATTATGGGGGCCTCCGGGAGTAGGAAAAACAACCTTAGCAAATATAATTGCAAATCAACAAAATCGTCCTTTTTTTACATTAAGTGCCGTACACTCTGGGGTAAAAGATGTACGCGAAACTATTGAAAAAGCAAAAAAACAACAGTTTTTCGATAGCCCCAACCCTATTTTATTCATCGACGAGATTCACCGTTTCAATAAATCACAACAAGACTCGCTTTTAGGTGCGGTTGAACAAGGAACAATAATACTTATTGGAGCAACAACCGAAAATCCATCGTTCGAAGTAATATCGCCGTTGTTATCCCGAGCTCAGGTATATATATTGAAACATCTCGAAAAAAATGAATTAATAGAAATCTTAAATCGAGCTATAAACAACGATAACTACTTAAAAGAATTAGATATCGAAATAAAAGAATACGAAGCTTTGTTAAGATTTTCGGGTGGCGATGCCCGCAAACTATATAATATATTCGAATTGGTAGTAAATACCGAACATGCTAAATCGGATGGTAAAATAATTATTACAAACAATGTAGTTGTTGATATTTTACAAGAAAATATGGCAACTTACGATAAAAATGGCGAACAACATTACGATATTATATCTGCATTTATTAAATCGATCCGCGGAAGCGATCCTAATGCAGCTGTTTATTGGTTGGCTCGTATGATTGAGGGTGGCGAAGATCCTAAGTTTATTGCTCGCCGGTTACTTATTTTAGCATCCGAAGATATTGGTTTGGCAAACCCGAATGCCCTATTGCTTGCCAATAATTGCTTTGATGCCGTAAATAAAATCGGATGGCCCGAATCGAGAATAATTCTTTCGCAAACAACAATTTATTTAGCTACATCGGCAAAGAGCAACTCTGCATATCAAGCAATTAACCAAGCACAGCAGCTAGTACGACGAACAGGGGATTTAGCGGTTCCACTACATATTCGTAACGCTCCTACCAAATTAATGAAAGATATTGGATACGGAAAAGATTATAAATATGCACACAGCTACGAAGGCAATTTTGTACAAGATAATTTTTTGCCCAAAGACATTGTTGGCGAAATATTATATGCTCCACAAAAAAATTCGAAAGAAAATGAAATACTAAAACGCTTGCAAAATCAGTGGAAAGGAAAATATAAGTATTAGTGTTTTTTAATATACCTTTGTACACAATTAAAAAATGATAGAATTATGTTTCGGAATATACCCAATATAAAAAATACAGAACAAAATAACTTTTTATTATTAGCTGGGCCTTGTGCTGTCGAAAGCGAAGAATGTGTGTTCGAAATAGCCGAGCGAGTAGTAGAAATTACAAACAAACTAAAAATCCCGTATGTATTTAAAGGTTCGTATAAAAAAGCAAATCGATCGCGATTAGATTCTTTTACCGGAATTGGCGATTTAAAAGCTTTAGAAATACTAGCTAAAGTTCGCGAAAAATTTAATGTTCCGGTTGTAACAGATATACATACCGAACACGAAGCCGAAATAGCTGCTAAATATGTTGATATATTACAAATCCCAGCATTTTTGTGTCGACAAACCGATTTATTGGTTGCTGCGGCTAAAACCGGAAAAATTGTTAACATAAAAAAAGGTCAGTTTCTTGCTCCCGACTCGATGAAGTTTGCAATAAACAAAATTACTGATTCGGGAAATAACAATGTAATGATTACCGACAGAGGAACAATGTTTGGCTATCAGGATATGATTGTTGACTATAGAGGAATTCCTGAAATGCAGAAATACGGACATCCCGTAGTATTAGATATTACCCATAGTTTGCAACAACCCAACCAATCGTCGGGTGTTACCGGGGGAAAACCCGAACTTATCGAAACAATTGCTAAAGCTGGAATTGCTGTTGGTGTTGATGGCATATTTATTGAAACACATCCCGATCCTGCTAATGCAAAATCGGACGGAGCCAATATGTTGCATTTAGATTATCTTGAAAATTTACTTACCAAACTCGTAAAACTACGACAAGCAGTTTTAGATATCGAAAAATAAATCATATACCATATATCGCATAAAAACAACAGACCCCGACTCAATAAAGTTGGGGTTTGTTATTTATTGATTTGTTTTTTAACAAAAACAATTCCGGTTTAGGTGTTAGGTTTAATATTAAAAAGGATTACCTGCCAACTAGCTTTTAGTGAAGTATAAAATTCTTTATTAATACCTCATGTAAAAATCATGGGAGCAACTTTATAGATAATATATATTTTCTTTCTGTTCTTTGAGATCAAAGAACCAAAATCATCTGAAATCGACAAATTTTGATAATTCTGTTTCCGTATTTGTAACACAAGTTTTTCA
>JAKSCO010000184.1 GCA_022360575.1 Bacteroidales bacterium
AACCGATGATTTAAATTTTGGAGTAATTTGCAATGAAACAATGATTGAGATAACTGCAGCCAATAAAGTAACGATTAAAATTGGCCATTTGTGATTAAATATAAATCGAATTATATCCATTGAGTTAAAATTATAATCTGACTTGTTCATGCAAAAAAAGTTTTATGTGATTGTAATATCGTTTATTTCAAAGAAACAAGTTAATAAATAGTGTGTTTAAATTAAAATATTTCTTTGTTTATGAAAGAAAGGACTTTAAATCTTTTTATAAGATTTAAAGCCCGTATTATTTTATATTACTTTAATTAAAAAGTAATTCTTTTTTCCTTTCTGAACAAGAATATACTTGTCGCTTAGTAAACGATCAACATTAATCGTTATTTCATCGCTTTGGATTTTTTCTTTATTAATACTAACACCTCCGCCTTTGATTGTTCTTCGTAATTCGCCTTTTGATGGGAATACGTGAGTTTCTTCGGCCAATAGGCTTAGAACATTAACTCCTTGTTCGATTTTTGTTTTTTCGATATCGAACATAGGTACTCCGTCGAATACCGAAAGGAATGTTTGTTCATCGAGTTTTTTCAATTCGTCGGTTGTTGCTTTTCCGAAAAGAATTTTTGATGCAGCAACAGCAGTATCGTAATCATTTTCGGAATGTACCATTGTTGTTAATTCTTTAGCCAGTCGTTGTTGTAATGTTCGGGCATGAGGAGCTTGTTTGTGCTGTTCTATTAACGAATCGATTTCGTTTTTAGGAAGCATTGTAAATATTTTGATATATTTTTCGGCATCCTCGTCGGAAACATTTAACCAAAACTGATAGAATTTATATGGAGAAGTCAAATTAGGATCTAACCACACATTTCCTTCTTCGGTTTTTCCGAATTTACGACCATCGGCTTTTGTAATTAAAGGACAAGTTAAAGCAAATGCTTCGCCACTTAGTTTACGACGAATAAGTTCAGTTCCGGTAGTTATATTTCCCCATTGATCAGAACCACCCATTTGTAGTTTGCAGTTTTTTTCTTTGTATAAATGATAGAAATCAGTGCCTTGAACTAATTGATATGAGAATTCGGTAAATGACATACCTGATTTAGATTCTTCGCCTATACGTTTTTTAACAGAATCTTTAGCCATCATGTAATTAACAGTAATGTGTTTTCCTATATCGCGAATAAACTCAAGAAAAGAATACTCTTTCATCCAATCGTAGTTGTTAACCATTTCGGCACCATTAGGTATTTCCGAATTAAAGTCGAGTAATTTTTCGAGTTGTTTTTTTAAGCAATCTTGGTTGTGTCTTAGAGTTTTTTCGTCTAAAAGATTTCTTTCTTGAGATTTTCCCGAAGGATCACCAATCATACCGGTAGCCCCACCAACCAAAACAAAAGGTTTGTGTCCTGCGACCTGAAAATGTTTTAACATCATAACACTAACTAAGTGTCCTATATGTAAAGAGTCTGCAGTAGGATCTATACCAACATAAGCAGATGTCATTTCTTTTTGTAATTGTTCTTCGGTACCGGGCATTACATCGTGTAACATCCCTCTCCATTTTAATTCGTCGACAAAATTCATATATATATCTTTTATTTTTTATCAAATGGTTTAAACTTGTTTTCCTGAATTTGAGGTTTCGTCAAACTTTTCTTTTATTGTATCAAAATTAAGATACGGGAAAATCATTGGGGCAAAATTACTTAAAGGTTTATAAAGTACCGAATTTTCTTTTGTTTCATCAGGGATAAAATTGTATTTGTTGTCAACTTTATTGATTAAAACTAAGATTATACTTACAATAAAACCTGTTTTCAGGATTGAGAAAAATACTCCTAATAGTCGGTTTATAGTACCCAACGAAATGGCCTCGATTAATTTATTAAGAGCTTTTGCCAGAAGGTGTACCGCAATAACTATAGCTATAAATGTTATAGCAAAGGATATTATTGGTAAATATTGCCCGGATACTTCAAATTTTTGAACTATAAGATCGGATGTAAAATCCGAAAACATTACAGCACCTAATATTCCGAGTAATAATGCAGCTAAGGTAGCTAGTTGAACAATAAAACCTTTGGTAAATCCTCGGTATGCACTCCATAAGAATAGTATAGCAAAAACTAAATCAACAGTATTCATAATCTATTAATAAAATGATTGGTAAAAATAGTAAAAAGAACTTATTAAGTAGGTATCGGATATAGAGTTCTCGGTTTAAATTGTTATTGTGTATTGTTCTAGATGTTTTAATTTATAACCTGAGTTCGATTTTAAAGAAATACGAATCAATTGTTTCACATTTTATAGTAGCCTTTTTATTTCTGTTCTTTGAGAT
>JAKSCO010000228.1 GCA_022360575.1 Bacteroidales bacterium
CATTCCCGATTTTTCGGCGTAGCCTTTCAAAGTTCGGGTTAAACCTCTACGGAAACCTGCAAGGTGTGTTCCTCCTTCTATTGTATTGATGTTGTTAACATAAGTATGTACATTTTCTGAGAAAGAAGTGTTGTAGCATAATGCTATCTCAACAGGAATCCCATTTTTTTCGGTATCTAAATGTATCGAGTCGCTAATTAATCGTTCGCGAGTAGCATCAAGAAACGATACAAATTCTTTAAGACCTTCTTCAGAATAATATGAATCTTTACGATATTTAGGTTCTAAATCTTCGTTTCCATTTCCGTTTTCGTCAATTTTTTCGCGTTTATCTTCGATTGTTAATCGTATCCCTTTATTAAGGAATGCTAGTTCGCGCAAACGAGTAGCTAAAGTGTCGTATTTATATTCGGTTGTCGTAAATATACTATCGTCAGGCTTAAATGTAATTATTGTTCCTGTTTTATCGGTTTCGCCAATAACTTTAAGTTCCCTTTGAGGTTTTCCTATAGAATATTCTTGAACATAAATTTTTCCATCGCGATGTATTTCTGCACGTAGCAATGTAGATAAAGCATTAACACAAGATACCCCAACTCCGTGTAAACCTCCGGATACTTTATAAGTATCTTTATTAAATTTACCTCCGGCATGCAATACTGTCATTACAACTTCTAATGCCGATCGGCCTTCTTTCTCATGATAATCAACCGGTATCCCTCTACCATTGTCAGTAACAGTAATTGAATTGTCTTCGTTTATGTTAACAGTAATGTTATCGCAATAACCGGCAAGAGCTTCGTCGATAGAGTTATCAACAACTTCGTAAACCAAGTGATGTAATCCTTTCTCGCTAATATCACCAATGTACATTGCCGGACGTTTACGAACAGCTTCTAATCCTTCTAAAACCTGAATACTATCTGCTGAATAACCTTTGTTGTCAGCAGCTTTGTTTAATTCATCTTTATTCAGTTCACTCATTATATTTGTATTTTATATATTTTCTATTTCAAATACTTCCCAATCCAAATCAAAAATAAGATTCAGATTATTAATATTTTTTCTTTTATAATCAATAGGATTTTATACTTTAATTTGTATTCTCAATAAGCTATAAATCAACCCCTTTCAAAACTATGTTTAAACGTTATAAATCAATGTGTAAAGATAGTAAAAAATATGGTTTTTAGGTAATTAAGAAAGACAAAAATTCGTTTAATGAAATTAGATGTAAATGTTTAATATTTTGGCATTAACAAATTAATAAATTAAGATTTTAAATTTATATATGTATTGATTCGTTATGCTATTAAATAAATAGAATTTTGTTACTCCATAATATTCCAAATTTTGTTTTTTAGATCAATAATTTCAGGGTTTTGTAGATTTCGTTGATCCGAATTTAATGTGAATTTTTCTTTAATACTTATAGGTGGTTTGCTAAAGACATATATTTCGTTAGCAAGCAATAAAGCTTCTTCAATATCATGAGTAACAAATATTACAGTTCGTTTGTCGGTTGTCCATATTTTACGGAAAGCTTTTATTAGATTCAATTTTAATTTTAAATCTAAAGCTTTTAGAGGTTCATCCATAAGTATAATATCCGAGGGATAAGCAAATGCTCTGGCAATAGCTACTCGTTGTTTCATGCCTCCGCTTA
>JAKSCO010000342.1 GCA_022360575.1 Bacteroidales bacterium
CCTCGTGCTATTAAAGCATTAAAGGCATCCAGCAATTTCCGAATATCATGAAAATGCAGTCCAGTAGTAGGTTCATCAAACACAAATAAGGTTGATTGTTTTGCTTCTTCTTTACTTAAAAAGGATGCTAGTTTTACTCGTTGGCTTTCTCCTCCACTCAAAGTGCTCGACGATTGTCCTAATTTTATATATCCTAAACCTACTTCGGCTAAAGGCGATAGTTTATTTATAATTTTCTTTTCGGTAGAACCCGTCGACTGACTAAAAAATTCGATAGATTCGTTTACAGTCATTTCTAAAATATCATAAATATTTTTAGAGTTGTATTTTACCGATAAAACCTCGTCTTTAAATCGCTTCCCTTTACAAACATCACATTGTAAAGTAACATCGGCCATAAATTGCATTTCAACTTTAATAAAACCTTCCCCTTGACACTCTTCGCATCGACCTCCTTCTACATTAAACGAATAGTGCGATGGCTTAAAATTATTAATTTTTGAAGCTTGTTGTGCTGCAAATAATTTTCGTATCTCATCATAGGCCTTAAGATAAGTAACCGGATTTGATCGCGATGACTTTCCTATAGGATTCTGATCTACAAATTCAATGCGATCTAATCGTTTAATATCTCCTTTTAGTTCGTCAAATTTTCCGGTTTTTTCGCCTGTTCCTAAAAGTATCTTGCTTAGTGCTGGCGATAAAATATTTTTAATTAATGTTGATTTCCCAGATCCACTAACTCCAGTAACAACAGTCATGATATTTAAAGGAAACTTAACATGGATATTCTTTAAGTTATTTTCTTGTGCTCCGGTTAGTTCTATAAAACTATTCCAACTACGTCTTATTTCCGGAACAGGGATAATTTCTTTTAGGGTAAGATATTTAGCTGTTAAGCTATCTTTACTTTTTACGATGTCTTGGTGGTTTCCTTGGAAAATGATTTCCCCTCCCAATCGTCCGGCATATGGACCAATATCAATAATTTCATCAGCTGATTTTATAATATCTTCGTCATGTTCGACAACGATAACTGTATTCCCAATTTCTTTTAGTTGTTTCAATACTTTTATTAATCGGTCGTTATCTCTCGAGTGTAATCCAATACTAGGTTCGTCAAGAATATAAAGTGAGCCTACTAAGCTACTACCTAACGATGTTGCCAAATTAATTCTTTGCGACTCTCCTCCCGAGAGTGTCGATGATAATCGGTTTAAGGTAAGATATCCTAAACCTACATTCATTAAGAAATCAATTCGATTATTAATTTCAATTAAAATTCTTTTTGAAACATCTTTTTCGTAATCCGACAACTTCAGATTATTAAAGAACATTTGCAATTCATCTATCGGAAGTAGTACTAAATCTTGTAATGATTTTTGATTTATTTTTATGTACGATGCTTCTTTCTTTAGCCGAGTTCCCCGGCAATCGGGGCAAGTTGTTTTTCCTCTATACCTCGAAAGCATTACCCTGTATTGTATCTTATATTTTTGCTCTTCGAGATGTTCAAAAAAAGTATTTAATCCATAAAAATATTTGTTCCCTGTCCATAAAAGATATTTCTGCTCTGATGTTAAATCGAAAAAGGGCTTATGTATCGGAAAATCGAATTTCCCCGCATTCTGAATTAACTTGTTTTTCCATTCTTGCATCTTTTCTCCTCGCCAGCAAGCAATAGCTTCTTCGTATATCGATAAGTTTTTATTCGGAATCACTAAATCTTCGTCAATTCCTATTATCTTTCCATAGCCTTCGCATCTGGGGCAAGCTCCTACAGGGTTGTTAAAACTAAATGTATGAACTGTTGGGACTTCAAATTCAATTCCATCAGCTTCAAATCTATTAGAAAAAGTTTCGCTAATCGAAGTTTCATCAGTCGACAATATTTTTACAGAACAAAAACCATTTCCTCTTGAAAAAGCTGTTTGTACCGAATCGGCAAATCTGCTAATCGAATCCTCGTCGGTTTGTACAATAATTCGATCGACAACAATATTAAAATCTGTCGATTTATTTATTTGCTTATTATTCGCGACTAAATCAGTCAATTTATAAACAGACGAATCTTGTTCAATTCTCGAAATTCCCTCAGAAAGTAGAGCTTCTAATGTTTCTTGCAAGTTCTTTTTATCACACTTACAAGGAGCAAGAATAAGAGCTTTGGTATTACTCTCGAATGATGTTATAAAGTTGACAACATCAGTTACCGAATGTTGCTTTACCTCTTTATTCGAAATAGGAGAGATGGTTTTTCCTATTCGGGCAAATAATAATTTAAGATAGTCGTATATCTCTGTCGAAGTTCCTACCGTCGAACGGGGATTTCGAGTGTTAACTTTTTGCTCAATTGCTATGGCAGGAGGTATTCCATGAATAAGCTCAACATCGGGTTTATTTATTTTTCCTAAAAACTGACGAGCATATGACGATAAACTTTCTACGTATCTTCTTTGTCCTTCGGCATAAATAGTATCAAAAGCTAACGAGGATTTCCCTGAGCCAGAAACTCCTGTTATAACGATTAGCTTATTACGTTCGATATCTATATTTATATTTTTTAGATTATGAACTTTTGCTCCTTTTATTTGTATAAATTTATTGTTAGATGACATATGCTTAATGAAAAATAGACTTAAATAAAGTTAACAAGATTAATTTATTTTTGATTTTTACATTTATTTTTACTTAATTGCGCTAAATTAAATTAATTAATTACTAACCCAAAATACGGAGGATTGTTTATCGATTATACTTCTACCTTTTTTTAAAATATGTAAAAAAGGAGGTTGTTTTGAAAAAAACAAAACTAACAGATCACGAACTGGTAAAGCAGTTTGTTGACGGTGAACGATCAAGCTTCGAAATCCTAGTAAACAGGCACAAAGATAAAGTTTATACTTATATCTTATTAATGGTGAAAAATGAACATTTAGCAAATGATATTTTTCAAGAAACTTTTATTAAAGTTGTAAAATCCTTAAATGTTGGAAAATATCAAGAAAATGGGAAGTTTATTTCTTGGGTCATCCGTATAGCTCATAATTTAGTTATAGATCATTTCCGAAGAGAAAAGCAAATGCGTATGTGTTCTAATGATGAGTATGATTGCGATTTATTCAATTCACAAAAATTTTCTGACAATACTGTTGAAGAAGATATTATTTCAGAGCAGATAAAAAGTGACGTACGGAAATTAGTAGATTATTTGCCCGACGAACAAAAAGAGGTTATTGTTTTGCGACATTTTGTAGGTTTGAGTTTTAAAGAAATTGCCGAGCAGACAAGTGTAAGTATTAATACAGCCTTGGGTCGAATGCGCTATGCATTAATCAATTTAAGAAGATTGATAGAAGAGCATCAGTTAAATTTAACTGTAGCATAATATATTTTTTATTTAGGCGTTATTAAGAAAGAACAAATAATTAAACGCCTATGAATAAAAATTCTACTCTAATCTACATTTACAATAATTTTGACGACTGTTCCATGATAACAACTAGTTTGTTTGATTTAAGGTCAAAAGAATTTGAAAATGTTTATAATTACTTGGATGGGATTAATATAAAAGCTCCTGATTTTTTAGTAGATAAAATTATAAGTTATTCTAAGTAATTCAAAAAAGTGTATAGTTGTTTTAAGGCTATCTTTTCTCAGGATAGCCTTTTTCTTTTATAGTAAGTATAAGTCCCGAGTCGAAAAAAACTAGTATTTTTCGAGTTGTTATGTATTTGCTATGTAATGATTTGATATCAGGATATATAATAAAACATATGGTTAAAATAATTTGTATTGTAGTATCATGAAAATTTTTATGCGTAATTTCGTGATGTTCTTTCAAAAGGGAAAGTAAATCAAAAATTAATTGTTAGAGTATGAGAAATTTCATTATAGTTTTATTGTTAGGATGTGTATTAATTTCGTGTAACAAAATATCTTCTAATTATGTTAATTTTCGAGGTTTTGTTCAAGGAACAACCTATAACATAACTTATAGTAGTGTTGATAGTATTGTTTATAAAGATCAAATAGAAGCTCTTTTAGCTGTATTCGATACGTCTTTGTCTACATATAATAAACAGTCGCTTATTACAAAAATTAATAACAATAAGTCGAAAAAAACAGATGAGTATTTTAATGAAGTATTCGAAAAATCAAAAGAAGTATATACAAAAACAAATGGAGCTTTTGATATAACTGTAGCTCCTTTGGTTAATTATTGGGGATTTGGGTTTGAAAATAAAGATGAGATTGCAGATACAAGTATTGTTAGTATATTAAATTATGTTGGCTTAGATAAGGTTAAACTAAGCAATTCAATTATAGAAAAAGCAGATCCTAGAGTAACTATTGATGCAAATGCTATAGCTCAAGGTTATTCGGTTGATATTGTTGCTAAATTTCTAGATACAAAAGGGGTTAGCAATTATTTAATAGAAATAGGAGGGGAGCTAAAAACTAAAGGAGTAAATAAAAAAGGCAAGGTATGGCGAATAGGAATTGATAGACCTTTTGATAATAACAATATTCCGGGGCAAAACTTACAAGCTATAATCAAACTTCAAGATAAATCATTGGCTACTTCGGGTAATTATCGGAAATTTTATGAACGCGATGGGATAAAATATTCTCATACAATTAATCCCAAAACAGGTTATCCGGTAAATCATACTTTGTTAAGTGTAACAGTAATTGCTGATGATTGTATGACAGCCGATGCTTATGCTACTGCATTTATGGTATTAGGTCTAGAAAAATCATTGCAATTAATTAAAAAGCTAGATAATATCGAGGCCTATTTTATCTATAGTGACAAAAATGGTAAATACCAAGTAAAATCGACTCCTGAGATAAAGAAATTGATTACTGAAGTATAAGCAATAGCGTATCAAGTTTTTGTCAGACTTTCCTCTGGTTTGCTCAAGGTTGCTGGTGTGTCGCTCAGTAATACTTGTACTCTGCTCACAGAAATTTAGAGTCTGTTCATAAAGTGTGTCAAGTGGGAATGCTCGAGAGCGCTCATAACTTTGTGTCATTATCAGAATTACTCATTTTTATAAATTCCTCATTTTGAAATTCATTTGGTAAAAGAAATCAATCCTACTTTTTATATTAGCCTATTGAGGTAAACAATTAATTCTTTGGAGTGTTTTTTAACAAAGCGATGTTCTTTTAGGTATAATAAAGACTTTAGAAATATTCTTTACAGAAAAGGAATATAAATAGCAGTAAATTAATAATAAATAAAATTATAAACATATGAAACAAGGAATTTTCGAAACAGCAAAGGTTTACAATTTAAAAGAAATGGTTGATTATTCGGCCGGAGCTACTGTTAGTAAAATTATTACTCGAGATGAGAAAGGAAACCTTACCCTTTTTGCTTTTGATAAAGGTCAGGAGCTGAGTGAACACACGGCTCCTTTCAATGCTATTGTTCAGATATTACACGGAAAAGCGAAAATAACAATTAATAAACAAGAGCATATTTTAAGCGAAGGACAAATGATTATTATGCCAGCCAATATTCCTCATGCTTTAGAAGCTCTAGAAAAATTTAAGATGTTTCTGATTATGATTAAATCGTAATAGAAAGGTTTTTTCCCTAAAAAATAAATGCTCGAAATAGTTTGCAGTAAATCATTTCGAGCAGATATTTAAAGCTTATTTATTTTTATCCTTTTACAAATAGAGCTTTCATTATGTGGCTTGCCATTTTAGGATTTTCTTTTAATCGGCGTGTCGAGTATCCAAACCATTGTTTTCCGAACGGAACATAAACTCTCATACGATGTCCTTTGTCAATAATCGATTGGCGTAGCTTAGGTGTTACCCCATATAGCATCTGAAATTCGTATTTATCGTTTGGTATATTGTATTTTTCAATAAGTTTTAATGCTCCATTAACAATAGGTTTGTCGTGAGTTGCAATACCTGGATAAACTCCATTTTTGAAACAAAATTCAATATCCTTTAAGAAATGCTCATTTATTTCGTTGTACTTTTTATAAGCAATTTCGGCAGGTTCAACATATATACCTTTACATAAACGATAATTTAGAGGAGTTTCTTTGGTATGGATATCCATCAAGTTTTCCAAATCATTATATGTACGTTTCATATAAGCCTGAAGTACTAAGCCTACATTTTTAGGGAATTCGGCCTTTAATTTTCTAAATAATTCAATTTCCATATCCGTACACGGAGAGTCTTCCATGTCGATACGAATAAAATTATTGTATTCGGCAGCTTTAGCAACAATTTTACGAATGTGTTGATAGCATACCTCTTTGTCTAATAACAAACCAAACATTGTTGGTTTTACCGAGTAGTTACCATTAATATCTTCTTTTTCGATACGTTCAATAAGGTCAATATATTCTTGAGTGTTTTTTTCTGCTTCGTCAAGCGTTTTTATAAATTCGCCTAAAATGTCGATAGTTACCATACATCCTTTAGCGTTAAGGTTTTTCGAAGCCTTAATAGCATCTTCAATCGATTCTCCTGCGATATAAGGCTTGGAGAACAGCCATACAAACTTTTTAGGGAAAAACGGCAGCAAAGCTGCAATTAACTTGTTAAACATGTCTTTAATAATTAATTGTTAAAATTTAATTTGTTTCGTAAGCGTTCGTTTTCAGAACATAGGCATAATTATTATTTTCGGAGATAAAAAAAAAGGAGAAAAATCATCTTTTTGTTATTTGTAAAATAAGCGATCAGCTGAGATGTTAAAAATAATCAAAGGGTTAAGCCATAACAAATCTTTATTGTTTCGCTCTTTTTTATCTATTCCCGATTAAATAAGCTTGGGCATAACATACTGTTTTTATAAACTCAAATAAGTTATATTGGTTCATTGTAGCCTTTTTCAATCCTATTAGCAATTTAAGTATGTTGGTATTGACATACTTTAAGCTATATCTTATCTTTATGTACTAAAATGTTTTTATGGAGAGAAGTAATATAAGCTCTAAGTTTGCTCCAGAGCTACACAACATGCTTAATATTCTACACGAGTTACAAAATGATAATCTACAAAACTATTTGTCGAGCGAGGATTTAAAATGGGTAGCTAATTATCTTAATACAACCTATAGTTCGGTTTATGGTGTAGCAAAATATTACTCAATGTTTAGCCTTACTCCGCGCGGAAAATATATTATCAGAGTTTGTAAATCGCCATTGTGTAAGATGATTGATGGCGAACATATAATAAAATGTATTAAGGAAAAACTTAAAATAGGGATAGGCGATACTACTAACGATTCGCTTTTTACTCTCGAAACATCCGAGTGTTTAGGTCATTGTGCTCAAGCTCCGGTTATGATGATAAACGATAAGGTATATAAAAATTTAAATGCTCAAAAAATTGATAAAATATTAAAATCAATAATTAAATAAATAAAAGAGTGATAGCAGAAACCCGAATAGCATTAAAAAATGCAGGAAAATATAAACCCGAAGATATTTCGACTTATATTGATTTGGGAGGATATAAGAATGCCGAAAAAGCATTAAAATCTAAGCCTGAAGATATCATTAATTGGATTGATGAAGCCAAGCTCAGAGGTAGGGGAGGTGCTGGTTTCTCGACTGGACAAAAAAAGAGATTTACAAACGAAGCAATTTGCGATAAATGTCTCCAGAAATATGTTATTTGCAATGCAGACGAAGGCGAACCGGGTACATTTAAAGATCGAATAATAATGGAGATGGATCCTCACTTATTGATCGAAGGAATGCTTATTGCGGCTTATGCTATTGGTGCTACAAAAGCCTATATATACATCCGAGGCGAATATACTCAATCGATAAGTAAACTACACATTGCATTAAAACAAGCAAAAGAAAAAGGCTTTTTAGGAAAGAATATATTTAATACAGGCTTTTTTTTAGATATAGAAATAAAGTTAGGAGCAGGATCGTACTTATGTGGCGAGGAGCTAACTTTACTCGAATCGCTCGAAGGTAAAAGAGGATATCCTAGAATTAAACCCCCTTTCCCTGCCGAAAAAGGTTTGTTTGGAATGCCTACACTAATTAATAATGTCGAAACTTTTGCTCATATACCATATATTATCGAGCATGGGGTAGAACATTATAGGTCGATTGGAACAGAAAATACACCGGGGACAAAAATATTTACGATTAGTGGCGATGTAAAAAAAGCTGGTTATTACGAAACAAGTCTTGGTGTTACTTTAAGAGAGTTAATATACGATTTGGCGGGAGGAATAAAACAAGATAAAAAATTTAAGGCTGCGATATTAGGAGGAGCTGCCGGAACATTTGTCGACCATACAGTATTAGATACTCCAATGGGGTACGACTTACTTAAAGAGCGAGGAGCTGTATTAGGCTCGGGAGCTATAATGGTACTTGCCGATGATAGATCTATTTTTGAGATGACATATTCGATTCTCGATTTTTTTAAACACGAGTCGTGTGGTAAATGTGTGCCTTGTAGAGTAGGTACAACACAGTTGTTGTTGCTAATGAATCAGGCAAAGCATACAAAATCTGATCGAATAGAACTTCTTAACAAGCTTTTGGCTGAAGCCGAATATATGGATCAAACATCTTTGTGTCCTTTGGGACAATCGCCTATTTTACCTCTAAAAAGTATAAAACAATATTTCGAATCTCAATTTTAGCAATTACAATATGAGCAAAGCAATTACGATAACTATTGATGGGGAAAAAATAAAAACTTACCAAGGGGCAAATTTATTACAAGTAGCTCACGATAATAATATACAGATCCCGAGTTTATGTTATCACAAAAGTTTGAGTCCTACAGGAGCTTGCAGATTATGTGTTGTTAAAATTAAAGGAGCGAACGGATTAATAATGTCATGTACTGTTGAGGCAAAAGATAAAATGGAAGTAATTGCTTTTGATGATGAACTGGAACAAACCCGAAAGCATACTCTTGATTATTTATTGGCCGAGCACAACGACCAATATGACGAAACCTATATTGATGAGTTTCGATTTTGGATTAAGCATTATAAATTAGATAAAGCTGAAAATAGAAAATATCTTAATATAAGTAAAAATCTGGGTTACCGAACCGATGATACATCACCTGTTTTAACATATGATGCCACAAAATGCATTAAGTGTTTTCGTTGTATAAAAGCTTGCGACGAAATACAAGGGAAAAATGTATTGTCGTTTACCGAGCGAGGAATAACATCGTATATAATTGCTGGTTTTGATAAGTGGAACGAGTCTGAATGCGATGGTTGTGGCGAGTGTATACAGTTATGTCCTACAGGAGCCATTGTAGAAAAGCCTTATAGAGATATTATTAATGTGAACAAAATCGACCGAAAAGTAAAAACTACATGTCCGTATTGTGGTGTTGGTTGCCAAATCGAATTATGGGTACAAGATGGCAAAGTTGTTCGCTGTAATGGGGTAGAAGATGTGTCGCCTAACTACGGACGCTTATGTGTAAAGGGGCGTTTTGGATACGATTATGTTAACAGTAAACAGAGATTAACAACTCCTTTGATAAAGAAAAACGGAAAGTTTGAAAAAGCATCGTGGGACGAAGCATTAAACTTAATTGCTCGTAAGTTTACCCAAATTAAAAATAAATACGGAAACGATGCTTTGGCAGGATACTCATCGGCAAAATGTACCAATGAGGATAACTACTTGTTTCAGAAACTTGTGCGAGTTGCATTCGGAACAAATAATATTGATTATTGTACTCGTTTGTGCCATGCATCGACTGTTACAGCTATGTTGAAATCGATAGGCGATGGTGCCGGAAGCAATTCAATTGAAGATTTTGCTAAAACCGATTGTCTTTTTGTTACCGGAAATAATATAATTGAAACACATCCTGTAACAGCAACTTTTGTTAAAAACGGGAAGAATGAAGGAAACAAAATAATTGTATGCGATCCCAAATGGACACCATTGGTTAAATATGCCGATATATGGTTGCAGCCTCGATTAGGAACCGATATTGCCTTATTAAATGGAATGATACATGTTATTATTAAAGAGAATTTAATCGATGAAGAATTTATAAAAACCAGAGTTGATAGAGGCTTAGATGCTTTTTATGAGTTAAAGAATTTGGTTGAAAAATATACTCCTGAGAAAACAGAAGAGCTTACTTTGGTTCCAAAAGAGAAAATAATTGCCGCAGCACGAATGTATGCTACAGCCCAAACATCAATGATTGCTACAGGAATGGGAATGAGTCAGCAAGTTACAGGAACCAATAATGTATTTTCATTAATAAATATGATGCTTATTACCGGACAAATAGGTAAAGAATGCGCAGGAATAGATCCCCCCCGAGGACAAAATAATGTACAGGGAGCTACAGATGTAGGTTGTTCGCCTATTGTTTATCCTGGATATATTCCTGTTGTAGACGACGAAAATCGTAAACGAGTAGCAAAATTATGGAATGTTGATTACGATGATTTATCGGCTACTCCGGGTTTGACAACAGTAGAAATTATGCAAGCAGCTTACAACAAAAAAATTAAAGCTATGTACATAATGGGCGAAAATCCAATGATGACAGATCCTGACCTAAATCATACCGAAGCAGCATTAAAGAAAATGGAATTTCTGGTTGTACAAGATATTTTTCATACCGAGACAACACCTTATGCTGATGTGATACTCCCAGCTGCATCGTTTGCCGAAAAAAACGGAACATTTGTAAATAGCGACAGAAGGGTATTGAGGGTTCGTAAAGCAATTGATTCGCCTGGGCAAGCTCGTCAGGATTGGCAAATTATAATACAAATAGCTGAACGAATGGGATACAATATAGGTAAATACAACTCGGAAGATGAAATATTTGATGAAATAGCACAAGCAGCTCCAATAATGCGAGGGATATCTCATAAAAGAATTGAACATGAAGGAATACAATGGCCTTGCCCAAATAAAGAACATCCTGGTACAGGAACTTTGTTTTTAGAGAAATTCAATACTCCTAATGGGAAAGCTATTATTAATCCGGTTGAGTATGTTCCTCAAAAAGAAAAGGTATCAAAAGCATATCCATTTTTATTAAATACAGGACGA
The DNA here is from genome assembly GCA_022360575.1 of Bacteroidales bacterium. Classification (GTDB taxonomy): domain Bacteria; phylum Bacteroidota; class Bacteroidia; order Bacteroidales; family UBA12077; genus UBA12077. The sequence continues at coordinate 11,074 of JAKSCO010000342.1, forward strand.
ATTCTTTACCATTACCATACATCAACTATGTCGCGACGAAATAAAGCTTTAAATGATTTTGCAAACGAAGCTTATGTTTTAATGAATGCCAATGATGCAGAAAAGTTTCATTTTGATGATGGTGATAAAGTAAAGCTAATTTCGAAACAAGGAAAGTTAAAAACAACATTGCGTGTAAGTGATGAGGTGGCCGAGAGAGAATTGTTTATCCCTTGGCATTTTTCTGAAGCTTTAGTAAATAAGTTAACACGGAGCGATTTAGATCCTTTTTCGAAAATAGCAGCATTTAAACTTACTGCTTGTAGAGTAGAAAAGATAAAAAATGGTTTGTTTAAAGTAATGGGTTTATAAAAAAGCTTTTTCCCAATAATTAATTATTTTAAGGTTGAAAATAAAAGCTTGCCTAAAAAAAGAGCTATTTGTTTGAGCCATAGCAAACAAATAGCTCGTATTTTTTTAATATCAGAGCTTATTTGGTTAAGTTAGAAGGAACCTGAGGTGTTGATATAAGATATTCAAATAACTTCCACTTTTCTTGCTCGGAGGTATTTTCTGTTTTTTTCATATAATTCCGAACCATATCAAGACCTACATTATAATTAATAACATACGAACGATAAGTTTCGATAAATTTTATGCTTTGTTTAGCACTACTTTCATTTCGTAATGCATATTTAATTAACCAATCGATTGTTTCTTGTTTTGTTTTATCTCCATTTAGATATGCTTCGGCGGCCGAATTTCGGACGTATGATATTTGAGCAACTAAATTTAGAACTTTATAATATAGCTCTGCTTTTTCCGGGTTAATTCCGGCCAATGGAAATAAAACATTTTTTTCGTATTCTATTTTTTCTTTGTTTGGGAAAGCCATTTCTATTCCATAGTTGGCAGTACCTTCGGCAATTAATGATTGAGGACTATATAATGGATATACCGAAAATTCTAGCCATTTATTTGTTTTTACCATATTGGTTTCTAACAAACAATTATAAACATGATGTCCGGGGTATCCTTCGTGGCTTGCTAAATCAATAGCTCGATCAATAAAAATAGGTAAATCGGTATTTACTTGAATTAAGCTAAAATTATTTCCTTTATACCAATTATAACCACTCCAAGGTTTATTTGATACAAATTCGAGTTTAAAATTTTCGTTAGCAGGTAGTTTAATGTGTTTTAATGTTCTTCTTCGGGCTTCTTGTATTGCAGTATTAAAAACAGTATCTAATTTATCAACCGGAATTATAAACTCATTTTTGAATTCAGTTAATCGTTGAGTTAAATCTCCTTTTCCGGGAAGAATTTTGTCGAGATCGTTTATTAATGATTCGAAATGAGCTATTTTGTAGTCAGGGGTCGTAACATCGTATAAGAATTTAGTTTCTTCGTCGAATTTAAATTTCTTCCCTGCCAACATTTCAATTCGTGTCTTTACTGCCATTAATTGTTTTGTCAGGTATTTGTGTCGTAGTTTCGTCGCTTCGTTTAAGTTTGTTTTATCGACAGATTGTAGTAGATTATTTAAAATTTTCACTTTCTGTAATAATTCATCCGAAGGAATTTCTTGTATTTTTTCGCTTGCATCAGGTCGCCATTCTTCAGGGCCATAATAAGCATCGACAAAGTAAGGATCATAAACGCCTACTTCTAATACTAATCGCACATAGTTTTCGGCAATTTCGTTGAATGTTTTATCGTGATTCGTCTTTTTTGTGCAAGAAAACATGAATATTAAAATGATTGGGAATAATATTTTTTTCACAGGATTATAATTTAAATTAAACATGATATTTTTTGTTATTTATATTAGAGATATAGTATTACTATCCCTTAAGTGTTGATTTACTTTTTGTTGTATTGTTAATTTGCATAAAACTTATTGTATTAAGGTGTATTGAAATTTACAGCTTTAAAATTAATCAACTTTATTTATCCTAAAAAATATCTCTAAATGTACTCATAATGGACTGTTGAGGGTGTAAAAGTTGTGCTGTCTAACATAAAAAAATAAAATTGTATATTTGCATATTAAACAAAATCATTTTTTATGAGTGTTACTAGAACATTTGATCTACTCGATAGGTATATCGAGAAATTTCCTATGGATGTAGCTTTAGCCGGAAAACAAAACGGAAGCTGGGTGAAATATAGCACACAAGATTATGTCAATCATGTTAATTGGATAAGTTATGGCTTATTAGCCTTAGGATATACAAAAGGAGATAAAATAGCAACGATATCGAATAATAGACCTGAATGGAATTTTGTTGATTTAGGCCTTGCTCAAATAGGAGTTACTCATGTGCCTATTTATCCTACTATAGGTTCTGAAGAGTATAATTATATATTGAATCATTCAGAAGTAAAAGCAATTATTCTTTCTAGCAAATTAATTTGGAATAAGATTACAGATATTGTAAAAACAGTTGATTCTATAAAAGAAGTTTATGCTTTTAATGCTATCGAGGAATTAAAATCGTGGAATGAAATTATTGAGCTGGGTAAAAAGAATGAAGAAAAATATAAAGATGAGGTTTTAAAAATTAAAGCATCAATAAAGAAGGACGATATGGTGACTTTAATATACACGTCGGGAACCACAGGAAATCCGAAAGGTGTAATGTTATCTCATAATAATATTGTTTCGAATTCGATAAGTACATCAAAGGTTCATGGAATAGGATATGGGCATCGAGCTATAAGTTTTTTACCTCTTTGTCATGTTTATGAGCGTATGATGAATTATAATTTCCAATATAAAGGAATTAGTATTTATTATGCTGAAAATTTAGGAACAATTACTACAGATATAAAAGATATAAAACCTCATATTTTTAATACGGTTCCTCGTTTGTTAGAGAAAGTATATGATGGAATAATAGGCAAAGGGAAACAACTCTCTGGAGTAAAAAAGATGATATTCTTTTGGGCAGTAAGATTAGGTTTAAGATATAAATTGAAAGCAAAATATAGATTTTGGTATAATGTTAAACTAAAAGTTGCTCGAAAGTTAATTTTTAGTAAATGGAGAGATGTGCTGGGAGGCGAAGATTTAGTTATTGTTTCGGGAGGAGCAGCATTACAAGAACGTTTAGCTCGTATTTTTTGGGCTGCCGGAATTTCTGTTGTCGAAGGTTATGGATTAACAGAAACAGCTCCGGTTATAGCAGTTAATAATCATAGACCTCTTGTTTGTAAATTTGGAACAGTTGGAGCTATTCTTGAGAATATTGATATTAAAATTGATGAAGATGGCGAAGTATTGTGTAAGGGTCCTAATGTAATGCTTGGGTATTATAAATCTGAAGATTTAACTAAGGAGGTTATTGATAGTGATGGATATTTTCATACAGGAGATATTGGTTTTCTTGACAATGAAGGTTTTCTTAAAATAACTGATAGGAAAAAAGCGATGTTTAAAACATCGGCAGGTAAATATATTGCTCCTCAAGTAATAGAAAATAAACTGAAAGAATCGTTTTTTATAGAACAAGCAATGGTTATTGGCGAAAATGAGAAATTTGCTAGTGCATTAATATCTCCAAATTTGAAATTTTTACATGATTGGAGTTCGAAACATAAAATTCAGTATAGAGATAATTCGGAGTTGATTAGTATTCCTGCTGTAATTGCTCGATATCAGAAAGAGATTAATAAGTTTAATCAAACATTAGGAGAGTCAGAAAAAATTAAGCGCTTTAGACTTGTTCATGAAGAGTGGAGTTCGCAAACTGGAGAATTATCACCAACACAAAAGTTGAAAAGAGAAGTTATCAATAAAAAATATGATGATATTATTTCTGATATCTATCAATATGATAAAAAGAATGGAAAAGGTATTATTCCAAAGATATCAGTTTCGAATTTTAAAAATGGATTAAAGAATATGATTAAAGATATCCCTGTTTTATAAGGGATATCTTTAAATATTTTAATTAGCTGGAATAAATAGAGGTTTTAAAGTTGCTTTAGCATTATTTCCAGCAGCATTATAATTGATGTATTCTTTATTTTTCATAATTGTATAATAAGAGTCAACATAATCATCATCATCAGTATACCACTTGTCGGGCATAACTTTAACAATGGCGCTGGCAATTTTCCCTAGAGCTGATACCCAAGGTTCGCCACTTAATAAACCTGCTATTTCGAAAACTCCATTTACAATAATGCTAACTAATTGTTTGTAATTGTAATTAGAATCTTGTTCGTAAAGCTGAATATTTGCAGCTTGATATGCATAATCGTTCCAGAATAAAATAACCTGATTTGGAGTGTAAGTTGTTTCGGCATAATCGAGATAAGGCATAGCAACAATAGCAATTTCAGCTTTCTTATCTTGAATAGTTCCTTTTATTCCCGAAGTAATAGCATAGATTTCGGCAGCACCCTTAATCCAAGGTTCTTTATCATCTCTAAGGCTTATTTTTTCGATTTTAGTTGTTTCTAAGCCTTTTTGATTTTTTAGTCTTACAGCATCCGAATTTTTTGTTTGTAAACCAGCAGCTCGTAGCTCTTCGTTCATTTTGTCAACACGAGCTTTAAGAGTTTCCATTCCGTTAAGTTCAACAACAATAACCGGAACATCAGGTTCTTTATTAGGATCGAGATAAACAACATTTCCGTCTTGGTCGAATGCTTTTATCTGCTCCCAATCTTTCTCATCACCCTTAGGGACATAAGCAACTAGAGCTTCAGAAGCTTTTTTTGTTAAAGGTTGATACATCCACAACTCCGGAATTTCAATTACTCCGGTTTCATCAGCTAACTTATTGAGTTCATTGGCTCTACTTACTGATTCGAAAAGAGCTTGTTTGCTTGTTTGATCAGTATCAACTTGATTTAACACTGTTTCTAAAGAAGCACCAAACTTATTTTCTTTCAAATAAGTAATGAGAGTAGTTTTTGCTTCATTGTTTTGCATTAGCTTAACAATGTTTTTAGCAATTTTTTCAGAATTCACAGATGAATTTTCTTGATTCAGATTTAAATTCTGATCTTCATCTTTTGCACAAGATACTATGGTCATAGCTAAAATGGCAAACCATAATACAAATTGATTTGTTTTTTTCATATTGATATATAATTAAGGTTAAATAAAAAGAGCTCTTAGATTGCGAAATATACAACAGGAATTATAACTATACAATTTTTAGTTGAATTATTTACAATAAAATAACGTATGGGTTATGCTGTTTTAACTTTAAAAGAATAATATCGTTTCGCACGAATAGTAAGCTACTCCTGGGTTGTATCGGTTTCCGGGAGTGATATATTAATTGAAAAAAGGCAATAAATATTTTTGCATTATTTTTATTTTCTGAATCCATTTATTAACGGGATATTTATAAGAATCATTCCTAAAAAGGTTATAAGTCCGTTTATAATTAATAATTCAAATCCGAATTTATAGCCCCAAAATAATTGTTGCGAATACATATTAAGGAAGTATACAATTATAGGAGATATTATTGCCACAAAAGGAACAAGCTTGTCGTTTGTTTTCCATTTAGTAAATAGTCCAAAAGCATACATCCCGAGTAAAGGTCCATAGGTGTAGCCTGCGACTTTAAAAATTGCACTAATAACACTTTCGTTATTAATAGCCTTAAAAATTAAGATTACGATAGCCAATACAAATGATATATATATATGTACTTTTCGGCGAATTATTTTTATTTCTTTTTCGGATTTTCCTTTTAAATTTAATATGTCAACAGTAAACGATGTTGTTAGTGCTGTTAGTGCAGAGTCGGCACTACTATATGCTGCAGCAACTAGTCCGATAATGAAAAATATTGCGACCAAATGATTTAAAGAACCTTGTGTTGCAATTAAAGGAAATAAATTATCAGTTTGTTCAGGGATTGCGATTCCATATTGTTGTGCAAAAACGATAAGTAAAACACCAAGCGACATGAATACTAAATTTACAGGGACTAAAGCAAAACTCATCCAGTACATATTTTTTTTAGCTTCGCGAATATTTTTACAGCTTAAATTTTTTTGCATCATGTCTTGATCTAAGCCTGTCATAACAACAGCTATAAATGTTCCGGCTAAAAATTGTTTAAAGAAATAATCTTTGCTTCTAAAATCGTCGAAATGAAATACTCTGGAATATTCGCTTTCGGATATTGTATTTAATAAAGATTTGAAATCAAGATTTAAATCTTTACTAATAAGATAAATTGAAACCCCTACTGCAGTGAGCATAAACAGTGTTTGTAAGCTATCGGTCCATATTATGGTTTTAATACCTCCTTTGAAGGTATAAAGCCAAATAAGAAGAATTGTTATAATGACAGTTATTTCGAAAGAAATCCCGATTTTATCGAAAACAATTCCTTGTAATACATTTGCAACTAAGAATAATCTGAATGAAGCTCCAATTATTCGAGATAATAAAAAGAATGAAGCTCCTGTTTTGTATGTGTATTTTCCGAATCTTTGTCCTAAATAAGTGTAAATTGAAGTTAGGTTTAACTTATAATACATTGGCATTAAGATATTGGCTATAATAGCATATCCAACTAAGTATCCTAAAACCATTTGCATATAAGAAAAATTGCTGCTAATAACCCAGCCTGGGACAGAAATAAAGGTAACACCCGATAAAGAAGCACTAATCATTCCGAAAGCAACAACATACCATGGTGATTTTTTATTACCGATAAAAAAAGATGCATTGTTTGCTTTCTGTCCTGTAATAATTGAGATTGCAATTAATATAGCAAAGTATACTGTTATTATAAATATTATAGAGTAAGGCGACATTATCTAGTTCTTTTAATGCAAGGATAATAAAAACAATTAGAACAAAAAATTGCGAATAGCTATAATTGATATTAATTTTGAAGATTATAATCTATTTAATTGTACATGAATATACCAAATTTTACATCGAAATTATTAGAAAGTGCTGTTGATGAATTTGCAAAACTTCCGGGTATAGGAAGGAAGACTGCTTTGCGATTGGTTTTACATATTTTAAATCAAGAGAAAGAAGATGTACAGCGTTTTGGTGAAACTATGATTAAGCTTCGCAACGAGATAAAGCATTGCAAAAGTTGCAATACCATATCGGATACTGATATTTGTTCTATTTGTAACAATTCATCTCGCGATCGATCTATGATTTGTATTGTCGAAAATGCCCGTGATGTTATGTTTATAGAAAATACCCATCAGTTTAATGGGGTGTACCATGTTTTAGGTAAAATAATATCACCGATGGATGGTATTGGTCCTAACGATTTAAAACTAGATACTCTCTTTGAGAAATTGGAAAACGATCAAACCAAAGAAATAATATTAGCTTTGAGCGCAACAATGGAGGGAGATACAACAAATTTTTATTTGTATAAAAAGCTTAGAAATTATGATGTCAAGATTACAACTCTATCGAGAGGGGTATCTATTGGAGATGAGTTAGAATACACAGATGAGATAACGTTAGGTCGATCTCTAGTTAATAGAACTTTGTTTGAATCTTCGATCTCAAACTAAATAATTGGAAAATATTTCTTATTTTCACAGAAAAAAGTAATAAACATAATGAAACGCCCGATAACAATATTTCTCTTTATTATTCTAATTAGTTTACCATCTTTGGCTCAAGATGCAAAAATGCTTACCCGATTAGGAAATGACTTGGTAAAGCTTAACGATTATGAGGGAGCATTAGAAAAATATAATGAAGCATTGACTTATTTACCTTCTTATGTTGAGGCAATAGACGGAAAAGCTAAAGTTTTAATTTTAATGGAAGATTATAAATCGGCTATTAAACTTTTAGAAAATGCAATAAAGAAAAATTCGGATTATTCTCCATTTTATCTAGAGTATGGTATTATTCTTATTCATAAAAATAAATATAAAGATGCTATTGAGAATCTAAATAAGGCTTTAGAATTAAATCCTAAAAGTAATTTAGTTAAAAGTAAGATTTATGTAAATAGAGGTGCTGCTTATCAAAAACTTGATGATTTTGATTCGGCATTAAATGATTATTCTCAGGCGATTCAATTAAATCGAAAAAATCCTAATGTTTTTATGTATAGAGGTTTTTTGTATTATAAGAATAACGAATTAGAAGATGCATTAGATGATTTTAATTCGGTAATAGAACTTGATCCTCAAAATCCATTTGCATATTATAATAGAGGAATGATTTACTTAAAACTATCAGAAAATAATAAAGCTTGTGATAATTTTCATAGAGCTTGTGAGCTTGGAAATAAAAATGCTTGCAAAATGATTCTGAATAATTGTGTGAAATTCAAAAAATAATTTTAATCAATCATCAATCATAATTAATTAAAACAAAAGAGCTGTCGGATATTTCTAACAGCTCTTTTTTATATGTAATTCGTGATAATTAAATCGTATAGCCTATTTACTTTTTCGCAAAGGCTAATGTTATGCCTAATATAGCAAGTACTCCAACTTTACTCCATTTAGTAATTTTCCAGAAACGACTGCTGTTTAAGTAAGGAGTTAATTTGCCCGATAATATTGCAATTCCTCCGAAAACAAGCAATGCTTGTAGCATAAAAAGAATTCCTAAAAGAATCATTTGTAAACTAACATTATATCCATCGGGGGTAATAAATTGAGGCAAGAAAGCGATGAAAAATAAAGATACTTTAGGGTTTAAAACATTCATTAAAAATCCTTTTCGGATTAATTTTCCCATATTAACTTTATTTTCGGCTTTAGAATCCTCGAATGAAATTTCGGGACGTTTTTCTTTTATTGCTTTTATCGCTAAATAAAATAAATATGCAGCTCCGAAATATTTAATTATAGAAAATGCCATAGCCGATTTTTGGATAATAATTGAAATCCCTGTTGTTGCAGCTAAGGTATGAATCATGATTCCGAAAACTAGTCCAAGCGAAATAGCAATTCCATTTTTATAACCTTTGGTTAAACTTTCTGTTAAGACAAAGATGTTGTCTGGACCGGGCATTAAAGATAAAAGAATAGATGCTCCGAAAAACGATAAAATTAATTGTAATTCCATACTGCTTATTTTTAATGTATTCGATTGGTAAATGTAAGAAAAAATAGCAATTGCTGTAACGTAGATAGATTATTGTTTAGTTTCAGTAATATTTTTATTTAATGAATATTGAAGTCGCACAATCTATCCAGATATTTAGAGTGATTTTTTTATTGATTCTAAATGTGTTTTTATTTCTGTTTTTTTCATCGTATAAAGATTATATATTGTTTTTAGTAATATTTAATCTTTACACAAAATTTGAGACACTGTCGTTTCGGTCTTGTCGAAATTCCATCGAAGAGCTCCGGAACGATTTCGGTCTTGTCGAAATTCCATCGAAGAGCTCCGGAATGGTTTCGATCTTGTCGAAATTCCATCGAAGAGCTCCGAAACAATTCCCACCTCGTAGAATTTCCATCGAAGAGCTTCGGAACAATTCCCACCTCGTAGAATTTCCATCGAAGAGCCTCAGAATAATTTCTGAGTCTGTTCTTTTGGTATTATTAAACAGATTAAGGTAAAGTTTTATGAATAAATCAAATCCCCGAGTTTTTGATTTGAATCAGGATACTTTCTTTTAAGAAAAAAATAGAAATAAAAAACCCAATCGATAAGATTGGGTTTTGTGGGCGATACTAGATTCGAACTAGTGACCCCCTGCTTGTAAGGCAG
>JAKSCO010000344.1 GCA_022360575.1 Bacteroidales bacterium
CTTATATTCCGAATAAATAAGCAGCAAACAATACAATAACAAGCATCAATACCCAGCGAATAAAATTACTACCCCAGCTAATAGCCATTTTCGATCCGACAATTCCTCCAAAAACATTTCCTATTGCGGCTATTAATCCCATGCCATAATGTACCTGATCGTTAAAAATAAAAACAGCTAAAGCAAAAGGACTATATAAAAATACGGTCATTACTTTTATTGCATTGGCTTTAACCAAATCGTATCCGGCATTAAGAACCAATACCGATAACATAAAAATTCCAACACCTATATGTATAAATCCTCCATACAATCCTATAAAAAAGAAAAGTAATAATTGTATAAATGTGGGTTTGCTTTCGATTTTCTGTATTTGGTTCTTTAACCAGCGCTCGGGACGATAAAAAATAAAAAATAGCATTACAATTAAAATACAAGCCAGAATTTTTTCGAAAACAGCTTTATTAATTTCTATTGCTATTTGTGCTCCAATAATTGATCCTATAACAACAGGTAGGGCTAGTTTAAAGCCTTTTTTCCAGTCGAGAGCTTTGTGTTTTTTAAAATTTAATGTCGATGCTAATGTTTGCATTATCACACCCAGGCGTATAGTTCCGTTGGCTATATTTACCGGAAGTCCGAGCATCATAAATAGTGAATAGCTAATAACAGTTCCGCTTCCGGCAATAGTATTTATAACACCTACAGCAAATCCGGCAGCAATTAGTAGTGTAATAATTTCGGGCGAATATATGTCTGCATTTTTAAAATATTCTACTAACATGATTTTTTGTAGGATTTACGTTTTTGTATCGAACAATATTAAGTAAAAAAGCAAGATTATTACAAATGCAAATAGAAAAATTTATTGTATCTGAATGATATATTTCTGAACATATTGTTATTCTTATTGTTTTTTTAAAAAAACTATTAACTAAAATGTATAGTAATGACACATACCCAAATTTTTAGCCAACTATGGGATAGTTATACAACAGAAAATCCCTCTGTGAAAAAAATATACGACTTATTTATTGCCGAAGGCGAAGAAGTTGTTAACGATCATATTGCTTTCAGAACTTTCGACGATCCGAAAATAAATATCGAAGTATTATCAAAACCCTTTTTAAATAGCGGTTATATCGAGAAAGGATCGTATGTGTTTGAAACAAAACAGTTGTTTGCCAAACATTACGAACATTCGACCCAGAAAGATGCTCCTCGGGTTTTTATCAGTCAATTAAAATCGGCTTATTTTAGCGATTATACTCGCGATGTCATACGACGACTTGTAAAAGAAATCCCTAAAGATATAATTAATTCGGATAAGCTAATATTTTCGGGTAATACTTGGGGTACACCATCTTTTAAAACCTATTCGAAACTAAAAGAAGAATCGGAGTATGCAGCATGGGTTTATGTATATGGTTTTAGAGCAAATCATTTTACGGTAAGTATAAATGCTTTAAAGAAATTGAATAGTATCGAAAAGGTTAATCAGTTTTTAAAAGACAATAATTTTAAATTGAATTCGTCGGGGGGCGAAATAAAAGGAACAAAAGAGGAGTTGTTGCAGCAGTCGAGTATTATGGCCGATCATATCGAGGTTGAGTTTAAAGAAGGAGTAATGAGTATACCCGGGTGTTATTACGAGTTTGCTCAACGATATAAAGATGCAAAGGGTGATTTATATAGTGGTTTTATAGCTAAATCGGCCGATAAGATATTCGAGAGTACGAATTTTTACAAAAAATAATAGAGTTGTTTGAGATATTGACTTTTTTATGGGCGATTCGTTAAGCAGAGCTTTCTGTTTTCATGTATTTCCATATTAAATTAACCAATCGCTCTTCTTCTATCGGTTTTGATAAAAAATCGGTAAATCCCGATTGTAGTATAATCTTTTGTTCAGGAATCATGGCAAATGCTGTTTGAGCTATAATTGGAACTGTTTTGTTGAATTCGCGGATTTTTTCTGTTGCTTCGTAGCCATTTAAAACAGGCATTCGTATATCCATTAATATTAGTTGTATTTGAGGATTTTCTTTGGCAAAATTTACAGCTTTCTGACCATCGGTTGCATGCAATAAATTTAAATCGAATTGTTCTAGTCGAATTCTGTATAGTTCAAAACTAATTTCGTCATCTTCGGCTATAAGTACTGTAAATTTGGATTCTTTCATCAGTTAAAATTTGTGGCTTGTTTGCAAAATATCAGTAAAATTTTATTTGTGTTTTGTTTATTAATACTTTTTTAGAATAAGGTTCGTTATTGTTTTGTAATTTTATCTTAGTATTCTCAAAAATAAAACGCTTATGTTGTATTTTTTGTTCATTTATAAATAGTTTGGGCTCTTGTTAAAGAAAGTTAAATCAGTATAATAAAGTTGCTATTCTTATTTTCGGGATTTATGTTTATAAAATCATTAAAAATCTTACCTGTTTTGTTGTCAAATAATAATTTAAAAAACACTAATCGATGAGGAAATTTTATTTATTAACCGTATTCATAGTTTGTAGTTTAATGATAAACGCACAAACTAATTTCGACGAAATCAATTTATTACTAATAAAATCGAAGTATAAAGAAGCATTAAAATTATGCGACGAAGCATTAAATAGTACCAACGATAAAGCCAATTTGTATTATTTAAAAGCAATTATAAATAAGCAGTTGTATCGGTTTGCTGCGGCTGTAAATGATATCGAACAGGCTTTAGAAATAGAGCCCGAAAATATCGATTACTTAAACGAGTATGCTTCGATACTTATAAAGCGGAATCGCAAGAACAAAGCGTTACTAACTTACAAAACAATTTTAGAGTTGGATAAGTATCATGTTAATTCGGGTTTGTATTTGAGTAATCATTACATGAAGAATAAAAAATATGAAGAGTCGAAAGAAATATTAGAGAAACTGTACTCGGCCGACACAACAAATTCGTATTTTGCCCGAAACATAGGTTTGGCATACATTAAATTAGGAAAGAAAAAAGAAGCTATATTTTGGTTAAATAAAACTTTAGCAATTGACAGTGTCGATATCAAGGCTTTTACTTTTTTATCGCTTATTTATAGTGCCGTAAGTAAATTCGATTCGTCGTTGATATATATTAACAAAGCCATTGCGTGCGATCCGTTAAATAAAGACTTGTATATACAAGCAGCCGAAGTGCATGTTACCCGCAATCATAATTTTAGAGCAATACCTATGTATTTAAAAGCTCTTGAAATTGATCCTAACGATGGTTTTGTAACAAGAGATTTAGGATTTTGTTACTATAAAATAAAGAAGTTTGATAAATCAAAGCTCTGTCTGTTAAAAGCAATAAGGAATTCTGATTGTGGTTTAGATATTCAGGCAAATTCGTATCTGGGTAATATTTATGAGAAGGAAAACAAGTTAGATTCGAGCATTTATTATTACAATGCAGCGTTAAAAGTTTTAAAACCTGATCATAATTCACTATTTGATTTGAACAAAAAAAAGGCAGAATGTTATTATGGTTTAGATGACTATAAAAATGCAATTAAGTTTTACGAAAAAGCATTAACGCAAGATGTAGAATCGTTTTGGATAACTAGTGAGATGAATTCTGTTTTGATTAATATTGCTGCAATATATAGCGATAAACTAAATGATAAAGCCAAAGCTTTAAAGTATCTAAAAAGAGTAAAAAAAGGTGGGATTATAATGAATAAAGATTACTATAAATATGCTCAAGTAGAAATTAGGAAGTTAAAAGAGGAAATGTTTTTTGAAGAAAAAAGTAAGTAGGCATACATACTTTTTAAAATATTGAGATAATACTAAAAGAGTCCGTATTTTACGGACTCTTTTAGTATTATTATGATTTTCTTTTAAGAATTTTTGTTACTTATCTTAAAGGAAACACCTCTATAAATAAAAGAGTGAGTTTTTAAGAATTTGTTCTAAGTGTATAGAAAATAGATTTATATTACCTTAACATTTATTGCTTTAAGACCTTTTAAACCTTTTTCGGTTTCAAATTTTACTTTACATCCTGTCTTTAATGTATCAGAACAGTCGTTGCAATGAACAAATATTGATTCTTTTGTATCAGAATCAATAATAAAACCATAACCTTTTGTTTCGTCAAAGTTTTTAACGCTACCTGTTTTTTCTTTATTATTAACTCGAAATTCCGCTTTTGGCACTCCAATTTGTATATTCTCAGCCTTAACTTCTTTCTTTTGAGTTAAATCTGGAGGTGTTGAGGTAATTACACCATTTTCATCGACCCATGCAATCATGTCGTCAAGGCTACTTTTTTTACCTTGCTCTTTTTTCTCAAGTCTACGCTTTTCTTTTTCTTTACGCTTTTTTAATTGTTTGCTTCGTACGTCTTTTTTGCCAAAAGTTTCTTTGGATTTTCCCATTCAATATTTTTTTTGTTATAAATTATTATGAAAGCTATTGTATCTCAGATATAAACTTTACCTGTGAGTAAAAATATTTTTTAAATCATTTTTTTAAACCCTAAAATCAAGGTCTCTTTCATAATAAATACTCATAGTTAATTTTTTAAGTTTGATTATTATTTCCAGTTTTATTAGATAAGAAGGAATCTGATACGGATTTCTCTTTTTTCTAAGTAAGCTGCATCTATGAAAAGAATAAGAAAATGTATCAGTTTAAACAGGAAAGGATAAATTGTACTTTTCTTTATGTTCAATTTCAAAAGCAAAGATATGTTAATAATTTTCATAATCAATAGAAAATGAATTTATTATTTGATCACGTGTAAAGGTTAAAAGATGTATTATACCAAATGAATTTCAAGATGAGGGATTTGTAAAAATAAACTTTTTTACCACTCATTTTGATGTTCCTTTGGTATTACTTATAGTATATTCAACAACAAGATATCTGTTTAGTTATTCAAAATCATTTGGTATAATAATTAAGATCGAATTAAACTATTGGCATAATTAAGACCTGTCTTTATAAATTCTTCCGTTATTTTTCCTGTAGGATCATTAGTTTCGTATATTCTGGTCGGGATGTCTAATTTATCAAAACTAAATCCTTCTCTGATCTTAAATTTATATTTACTCAAGTGGATTTGTTTTCCCATTTCTTCAAGCTGTTTTTCGTCGAAATTAAAACCAAGTAATTGCAATGCTTCGTCAATCAAATTAAGATCGTATATTCCTCGAGCAAAAAAGCAAACTGCAACACTCGACAATATTTGTCGTATAGCTTCTTCTTTTAGTAGTTTATCAACTACCTGTTGAGGTGTTAAGTTGGTTTTTATTAGTTCTTTTTGATCTAACGAATAGCCTCCATTGTCGAGATGACTATGTCGAGCTCCTAGTAAAAAGCCAAGATATCCCGAAGGTCCTGTATGATATCCGGGCATCTCATTTTTTCCAAAGCTCATAGCAAATTCTTTCCCTCCGTAAACCGACGAAGCATAACTAACGCCTTTTGCACAAGCCATTAAGAAACTGGTAGTAGGGTTCGATATATTTTTTACTAGCTTAATATATTTGTCTGATTTTCCCCAGCTGATTTCAATTCCGTTTAAATCTTCTTTATCAATTTTTTTCTTTTCAAACATTTCGGTAATCCAAGCAAGAACAACACCCATACTCATAGCATCAGTACCTACTTGCTCGACAGTATCAATTAGTTTAAGCATTCCTTTAGGGTTAGTTATCCCGACCATTGTTCCTAACGAATATATTAACTCAAAATCGTAGCAAACAGGTGTTGTTTTGTAAAAATACGGATCGTCGTTGTAAGGTTCGCGTAAGTAAGCCAAATGTATACATGCCACCGGACAATGAGCACAAGCAACTCTACGAGCTAAATGATTTTTTGCTATTTCCTCGCCTGTAACAGGATCTATTTCCTCGATAAAGCTAGTTTGTAGGTTCTTTACTGGTAAAGCACGCATTTTATTTAGAGATTTAATATTAATAGCAGTACCCACATCGTGATATTTTTTCATTACAGGCGATTGGGTTGCTGTTTTATATATCTTATCGTACAAGGCTCTGTATGCTTTTTTATTAGAAACCTCAATAGCTCGTTTACCCGATATAACAATCCCTTTTAGTAGCTTGCTGCCAAAAATGGCACCTAATCCCATGCGTCCAAAATGACGATATGTTTCGGTGGTAACATTAGCAAATGATGACATGTTTTCTCCAGCTTGTCCTATCCTGAATATTGCACGCAAACCTTCGCCTTTTTCATTCTGGCGCATTACACGTGCAGCAATAGAACCGTCTTTCATTCCCCACAAAGTGGTTGCATTTTTAAATGTTACTTTTCCGTAGCTTATTGATAAATAAATAGGGATCTCGCTTTTGCCTTTAATAACAATGGCTCCATATCCTGCCATACGAATGGCAATAGAACTGCGCCCTCCGGCATGACTTTCGCCTAAGTCGCCTGTTAAAGGTGATTTAAACATAGCGCATGTTTTTGATGCTAGTGGAAAAGCTCCTGTTAGAGGACCTACTGCGAATATTATTGGCGACTCTGATGAAAAAGGATCGATTCCTTCAGGACATTCCTCGTGCAATAGCTGAGAAGCGACTCCTGTTCCGCCAAGATATTTATCAAATAAATCTTTACGGTTTTTTATTGTATATTTCTTTTTTGATAAATCGATATACAAAACTTGAGATAAAGTATCATTATTGATCATTGTAGCCTCCTTTCTTAGTATCTTTCACCAATTCTAAAACTTCGTAAGGACAATATTCAACACAATATCCGCACTGAACACATATTACGGGTTTGTTATCTTGCTCGTTCCAAAAAACAGCTCCTATAATACAAGCCTCTTTACACATACCACAACCGATACATTTAGAGGGGTTTAAACGAACTCCGCCTCCTTCGTTAGGTCTTAATGCTCCAGTAGGACACACATTTGCGCATGGAGGATTCTCACACGATCGACACACAACTACAGTAAACCCCCGAGATATTCCTCCTGCTGATTTTACCCCTATGCATGAGTTTGACAAACCTGCATTCCCACTTCTTCTTGAGCATGCAAACATGCAACTCTGACATCCTACACATCTCATAGCGTCTTTAACAGCAAGTTTCATAGCTTATATTTTTTTTGTTAAAAAAA
>JAKSCO010000278.1 GCA_022360575.1 Bacteroidales bacterium
TAAGGTCTAGCTTAATGTTGGCAGGCTTGCTCGTTGTTTTTAATAAGTTGCGTAACTCGCCCAATCCTGCAAAAACATCTTTGTTAACTTCGGCTTCTTTAGGTGTTTTGTAACTTGCTTTTAAAGGGGTGTTTAGTACCTTTTTAAAATTGTTTTTTTGTTCTGAGCTAAATGTCAGTTTGGTGTAATTATGCGGTTTAATATTAATCTTATAGTCTTTAACATCGGTTTTTCGTTGTGGGTCTTCCCATTGGGGAGTTAAAACAATATCGAAATCAATAGAGCTTGCCGGAGTGTTTTTTCTCAGGTATTTGTCTTTCGAATCGAGAAACATTTTTCTGGAAGGAACTACGTATTTTTTACGGTTTAATACTCTGTTCCAAAAGAAATTGATATCTACTTTACTAATAAAAAACAAAGCATTGTTATAGTCTTTAATGTGTTTTTGTACACTATCGCCCAGTTCTTTATTCGATACCAACTGGCGAGCTTCGATAACATGCTGAGCTTCTTCGAACATGAATAACTCATCGAAAAATGTTCTTACTTTGGCTTTCAGTACCTGTACCGAGTCGTCGCTAATGGTTTCTTGGGGTTTGTTGTTTTGTGCAAAACCCACCGAAGAGATAAACAGAAGAAGTACAACAAAATAATATCGAATAAACTTTGTTTTAGGATACATAATCATTTTCGGTTTATATCATTTAGGTATTAAATAGAGTGTTCTGTATTGTAATAATGCACGCTAAAGTATAATTATTCCGAAAGAAATCAAAACAATTTCAGTGTTTCGTTTTGGGTGTAGTAATACTTTGCCGAAATATTTATTGTATTTTCGATTTGTTATATTCTTTGTTTAAGTACAAACTCTTGTAAAGAAGTATTACTTGTTCTATTTTCACCCAAACGCCTTGGGTAGGTAAATTTCTCATCATTGAGCGAATCTTTCGTATAGCTTTATTGATAATTATCAATGAATTCTTTCTTTTCGCTAAAGCGGATATTTTACTCGTGTCAAGGAATAGATTTATTTTTCTTTCTGTTCTTTGATATCAAAGAACCAAAATCCCCTGAAATCGACAAATTTTAAGTAATCCCGGTCGCTGAGCGTAAGTCGAAGCGCCCGAATTAAAGACAAAAGAACAATAAAATTATTTCGATTGTTAGCTATAAATTAGTAAGTAAGCTTGTATTCTCCCCGCCAAGTTCTGACCTCGATTTTTATAATTTTTAATCTCTGTACTTGATACTCATATCTTACTACTTATGTCTTGATACTTGTATCTATTGTCTTATATCTAATATCTTGTGTCTTAACACTGAATCTATCTTATAAGCAAAACCAACTAGGGTATTATAGTTTCCTACTATCTTTATAATCTTTCCAATCTTGGTTTTTTTGTTTTTGCTTTTTATACGAAAGATATGCTATGTAAAAAAATATAAGAGCAATAATCCCAAATATTATTTGTATTCCTATTTTACCTATATGTTTAGATATAAAGTGTAAAATAATATAAAAAGCTTTACTTTTTGCATTTGCTGCTGGGATATCATTGCTTATATTAACAATATATTTATCATAAAAATTTTGCGTAAAAGTAAGGGATAAAATTAAAGCAGCAGCGCCTCCAATTATAGAGTCCCAGTATTTATTTTCTCTTTTATTCATTGTTCATTATTTTTGATGTTATTATAGCAGGTAACATATCCATAAAAGCATAAGCGTCATTTTGCGATAATCCTACAGATTTTAGTCTATCAATTATCTGTCCTCGTGTTTTTCCTTTAAAAATATTTGCTAAAGCTATATTGTATGGGCTATTCGTTGCTGAAAACATCTTATGAACTAATGCTTCTTGTAGTATTTCTGTTAAACATACAAGTCCTGTATTAAAACTTACTTCCTTATTTTTTTTAATTTCACTAACTGCAGCTCTAACACAAGCAAATCCTGCCTTAGTTTTAAAATCAGCTATTGGTGCCGTAATTCCAGACCATAAGACATCATCGTATTTAACTAATGCTACAGCTTCTTTAAAAGTTTTTCCGTCAAGCATATTTATAAATATTTGTAATTGCCAATCGATATAAGCAGCTAATAACATTTGACTTCCTATTTTAAGAGTAATTTTTTTTGCTGCTGCTGTACCCGGAGCAATCCAAAGAACAAGTTCTATTGCATCCGAAACACTAAGTCCTTCTGGTAAATAATCTGCACTAATTTTATATGGTAAATACATATCAATATCTTTATTGGCTTCTTCTGACCAACGCTTATTCTTCATCGAGAAAGTCCAACCATCAAGTAAAGCTTTCATGTTCCATGGAGCTATTTCAAATTCATTTACACTTGGATATTCAAACGTTTCTTTATTTAAAAATGCACAGGCAAAAGCGGCTGCCTCGTCAGGCATAGAAAAATTGAAATTTCTGTTTGCAACATACCCCCAATAAAAATACATAAGTTCCTCTTCATTATAATAAATTTTCTGATTTTCTGTATGATATTTTATATAGTATAAACTTTTCTTATTTGTTCCATGTATTTTAGCAAAATTAAGTTCCCCATCTTTTAAAATAGCTTTTGCTAGAGATTCAACATGATTGGTATTTACCCAATCAACTTGTGTACTATTGGGATATTTTTTGCTTTTCCAGTTTGATACTGCTATTTCGTAAGTACTTGAATTTCCTATCTCTTCTTTAAAAACTACATTCGAAATAACTCCAAAATAATTCTTAGACTCCCCTTTTCCTGTTATAGTTAAACCTTTACACGTATAAGGAGAATTAGCTTCAATCCATGCATTTCGATAAATGGTATTGCCATTGTTGTCATACAGTTCATCAGCAGATGAACTAACAGCTTTATTGTCTATTGACAACCAATATTCAATAGGAGATTTATATTTATCACATTCCTCTGATGTTGGTTCAGGAATTAGATAAGACTGACCTTGTATTGAAATATTCCTTTTTTGCAATTCAGAAAACTTCTGACCAAAGTATTTTCTACATGCATTTCGTCTAAACGCCCCCTCTTCCTCTTTCTGAGCCCATGCAAACAGAATCTTTTGGGGGTCTTGCGCTAGTTTCCATTGATGCTTCCATAGTTCGGTGCCTCCTTTGTAGTCCATTAGGTTTTGGGTTTGCATTTTGTTGGCAATAAACTTTTTGGGACTAAAGGTATGCCTCAAATTAAAAGCTCCGTTCCGCTAAGTTCCGACTTCAATTTATATAATTTTTAATCTCTGTACTTAATA
>JAKSCO010000002.1 GCA_022360575.1 Bacteroidales bacterium
GCAGTGGTGTCAAAGTGATAGTTGGAGATAAACACCGGGCTGCCGCCCTGTACCCGATTAATCAGACTGGGGAACAGGATTTGCTCGGCACCACGGCCCTGGTGGGCAGGAATCGTGTATTTGTAGTCGAACAGCTCCTTAACATTCTGCTCCAGGTGGAAGAAGTTCCGGCTGCCCGCATAGGACTCATCCCCCATCATCAGACCAGCCCACTGGCGATCGCTCATGGCACCAGTGCCGGAGTCGGTCAGCAGGTCAATGTAAACATCTTCACTCTTCAGCAGGAACGGGTTGTAACCAGCCCCCTCAAGGGCCTTCTGCCGATCTTCCATAGTGGTCATACGGATCGGTTCAACCATCTTGATACGGAAAGGTTCAGGAATACGTTTCATTTTTTTGGCCTGTTTTCTTTAACAATTATTCTGATTTCATAATGACTGCCATAACAATCCCTTGAGATGTTTCGAAACAGGTCTCAAGTTGGATTTGGCAATTCTGTTAACAGCAGATACAACCAAGCGAGCTACTAGCAGCTGCCTGTAATAGAAAGAACCAGGAATTAGAAACGCAGAAGTGAAGCGGCCAGACGCTCATCCTGGGTGTACCAGAAGGAACTTCTGTTGCCATCTTTGCAAGTGAATGAAAACACGACAACTCCCCCACAGGTGAGTTACACATATTACCGAGGTAACCTACACCTATAGTTTCGTGATCATATTGATATTTATCAAATCTCAGACTTCACACCGGACACTTGGGCATTTATGTTTATTAGGCAGAAAAATAACGTAAGACGGTAACCATGAATAAGAACATCGTGTGGATAACAGGTGCCAGCCAGGGTATTGGCAGAGCTCTGGCCTGGGCCATGGCACAACAGGGTATGCAGGTGATTGCCAGTGCCCGCTCCCGGGAAAACCTTGATAAGCTGGTTGAAGAATCAGAACAGTTACCCGGCGATATAGAAGCTCTGCCCCTGGATGTTACTGTCAGTCAGGCTACCAACCAGGCTGTTGAACAGATTATCGAAAACCATGGAC
>JAKSCO010000195.1 GCA_022360575.1 Bacteroidales bacterium
AAACATTTTTCAATGAATACGACTTGGCTAGAAAATCACATGCTTGAATGTTCATTTAAATCGACAACAGGATTAGACTGTCCTGGTTGTGGAATGCAACGATCAATAATTGAGCTTCTTCAAGGAGATTTCAAAGGCAGCATTGCATATTATCCTGGCCTATTACCATTGTTAATTACATTGTTGTTTTTAATTGCTCATCTAAGATTTAAATTTAAACATGGAGCTAGCATTCTTAAATATTTATATATTACAGATGTTGCAATTATCATTATATCTTATGTAATCAAATTAATAACACAATATCAAATCATACATTAATATTGCTATATGAACGATTATAATAAATCTGACGAGAAAGGTTTCAATCCAGAAAATGGGAATCAAGCTGAGAATCAATCAAGTTATTCTTCAGGGCAAAGTGATGCAGGCGGTTATCAATATGAAACCACTACTAGTGCACCACATGGAGAAAAATTTGGAGAACAAAAAAGCACCAATTTAATCCAAACTCCAGTTCCAAATGCAAATGCTGTATTGGTGTTAGGAATAATATCAATAGTAACATGTTGCTGTTACGGTGTTCCTGGTACTATATGCGGAGTTATTGCACTTATTCTTTATGGTGGAGCAAACAAAGCATATTGGAGCAATCCTGAACAATACACACAAGTATCATATAAAAACCTCAATGCAGGTAAAATTACAGCTATCATTGGTCTTAGCTTATCTGCTTTGGTATTGATATGGTTTATACTTGTACTTGCTTTTAACTTAGATGCAGGATTTGAAAACCTTGAGGATCTCGAAGAACTCATTGAAGAATTCAACTATTAAGAAATATAGATTAAATGCAAAATATTATTGAAGTACTATCAGAATTAGGAAATCAGTTACGAAATCCTAGTTCTGATTTTAATTTACAGAATGCAATAAGAGTAGCCGAACAAGAAAATCCATGGTTTACTAAAGCATTTATTACTGATACCTTAACCCATTGGGGAAGCATATTAACAAAAGAGAATCTTGAAACTTTTGTAAGC
>JAKSCO010000325.1 GCA_022360575.1 Bacteroidales bacterium
CCATCGATGAAAAAGGAGGCGAAAAAATCTAGGCAGACAAGCTCGCTTACCCATTTTCGAATCACAATCTAAATAAAAAAGAACTTGCTAAAGCTTCGAACAGCTTTTTATTTTTAACGATTGTTTCATCGAATGGGTACCCAAGCTGCGCTTGTGAGTGCCTTTTTTAATAAAACTTACGTTTTATTTTTTAAGAAATCTCAAAACAATCTTCATTCTTTTAATATCAATACTTGATACTCATATCTTGATCCTAAAAAAACAGAACCTTACATTAAAATACGGCTTAATTATTTAGCCAAACTCTTAACTTTTAACGGAACCACTTTATTTAAATAATATAATATCCCCCAACCAAGCAATGTAAACTCTACAATAAATATTGCAAGTCGGATTATTAAATTATCAAACAATTTCACAAGAGGCATTCCGTAAAAATGCATCATCGAAAAAATAAAGCATACACACAAAGCCGACGACATTGCATATATTTTTTTATCAGGCTCGATCTTAGCATTGCATTTATTACACTTAATTGGGAAAAAGATATTCATAATTAACATTTGCCCTAATGATATTTTGTTTCTACAAGCAGGACAACATCCTCGTTTGTAAGATTCTTTATTATTCATATGTTAATGGTGTTTACAAAAGTTTTGGTTAAATTTAACATAAAATAATCTTTAAACTACCCTACTTAATTAAAAACCGACTTATGAATATCCCTAATTTACCAACCGACAATCTTGATTCTAAAATTTCAAAACCTTTCGGTTACCAGCGGGGGGATAAACTGAAATCGGTGTGAAATCTTTGATAATTGTTAATTAGAATCATACTTAAATTAGCATATTAAAGCCTTGTGCATTATTGAAAAACTTGTGTTGCAAATACGGAAACGGAATTATCAAAATTTGTCGATTTCAGATGATTTCAAGAAACTTTGGAAAAGAAAATTCTTTATGTTCTTTTGTCTTGACACAAAAGAACCAAAAACTCAAGGTCAGCTGATATTTTTTTAATAAAATTTACAAATAGGCTTTATCACGCATCCCAAGTCGTATCGATGATAGATTCTTTGTATTGCTTTTTATTTTTACTTCGATACTGAGGGATGCTTTCTTGTCCTATCCCACCCAGCCTATTTCTTATTTTATGGAAAAAAATCTCAGGATAACCGGTTTTATTCTTTTTGTAAGTGAATTTACAAATCATTAAACCTTACAATTACTGGCGGGGGATAAACTGAAATTGGTGTGAAATCTTTGATAATTGTTAATTAGCATCATACTTAAGTTTATAATATCAAAACCTCCGAACTCAAATGCACACACTCGCTAATCATAATAAAAAAAGAGGCTACCAAAAAAGGCAGCCTCTTTAGATTTATGTAA
>JAKSCO010000050.1 GCA_022360575.1 Bacteroidales bacterium
CTCAGCTTTTCGAAACAAATCCTTATACTGTATTTTTAATTAAGTTTTCGTATCGATTTAGCAATTAAAACGACAAATAACTCAAAATAGCAGTCTAAGTCTATATTATTGACTTACTTCGTTTTATTGAGTAACTTGTCTTTGCTAAAATAAATAGTTATGAGACAAGTTATTTTATTTATCCTATTATCAATAATTTCTTGTTCTTTTTTGCTTTCGCAAGATTTACAAACCGATATCTTTAAAAACGATAAACACGAATTAAAAATAAATTTTGTAGGACACGCCTCTCTATTTATCGAACTTGATGGGAAAATAACTCACATAGATCCGGTTTTCAGGATGGGCGATTATTCGAACTATCCAAAAGCCGATTTAATATTAGTTACTCATCATCATAGTGATCATTTTGATTTAAATGCTATTGAAATTTTAAAAAAAGACGAAACCAAAATAGTATTCACTCAAGAATGTTACGAGATGGTCGAAAATCTGAGCAATATTATTATAATGAAAAACGAAGATGTGTTAAGAATAAATCACATGACTATAGAAGCTGTTCCTGCTTACAATATTATTCACAGAAACGAACATGGAACTCCATATCACCCCAAAGGACAAGGCAATGGGTATATTATTAAAACAGATTTCAAAACCTTATATATAGCTGGCGATACCGAAAAGATTCCGGAGATGAAAACTTTCCCCAAAATTGATATTGCATTTTTACCAGCTAATTTACCTTATACAATGAGCTTAGAAATGGTAGCAAGAGTTGCTCGAATTATCCGACCCAAGATTATTTACCCATATCATTACGATTACACACAAGCATCGACCCTGAAAGAACTCCTGAAAAATCAAAAAAATATCGAAGTCCGGATTAAAGACATGAAGTAAATTTTTTCAATCCCTTTCGTGATTATTCTCCAAATAATTTTGTCAAATTATTTTAGGACTATTACACAAAATCTGAGACACTACCGTATTCTCAATATAAAATAACACCACTCTTTAAAAACAAGCCAAATCATAAATTAAATGCGGTTAACCAACCTCAAATTGGGGTTATTTAAGCAAAAAATTAGGTTCACCAACCGAAAATTTTAGGTTATTTACCCAAACAGATAGGTTCCGAACCGAAAAATTTCGGTTATTTATCGAAATGCTTCTATAAATTAGAGAACCGGATAGGTTAACCAACCTCAAATTGGGGTTACTTAAGCAAAAATTTAGGTTCACCAACCGAAAATTTTAGGTTATTTACCCAAACAGATAGGTTCCGAACCGAAAAATTTCGGTTATTTATCGAAATGCTTCTATAAATTAGAGAACCGGATAGGTTAACTAACC
>JAKSCO010000148.1 GCA_022360575.1 Bacteroidales bacterium
AACCAAAGCCACCATAGCAAAGAATCTGTTCCGTGGAAGTAATGCTTACATCTCCTGCCCCCTGTGGTGCAACAAACACAGTTGCCTCACCGGTACAGCCATTGACATCGGTAATCGTTACAGAAAAATCTCCGGCAGGCACATTCACAGCATCAGCAACTGTCTGGCCATCTTCCCAAAGGTAAGTATAAACTCCCGACCCTCCGGTAACTGCTGTTACACTGGCAGATCCATCGGCAGAACCGCAGGTCGCAGGCGTAGATGAAAGGGTTGCTGTAATAGCTCCCGGCTCAGAAACAGTAGCAATGTCGGTTGCAGTACATCCGTTGCCATCGCTCACATAAAAATAGTAATCACCGGCTGTCAAACCTGTAATATTATTTGAAACAGAACCATTCGACCACTGAATATCAAAAGGACTCACGCCTCCTGTAACCACCGCCGTTACCTCGCCATCCATATCGCCGTTGCATAGCACATCAGTAACAGTAAAGGTAACTGCAAGTGTATCCGGTTCTGTGATCATTGCTTCGGAAGTAGAAATACAACCCACAGCATCCATCACCGTAACAGTATAGGTACCTGCTGTAAGTCCTACAGCAACAGGATTGGTCTGATCGCCGGCAGAGGCATCCCAAACATACGAATAAGGGGCAACACCACCCACTGCCATAACTGAAGCATTTCCGTCGTCGTTGCCATAGCAGGAAACATCGGTATAGGCATATATGGATGAAACCAATGTATCGGGCTGGGTGATTTCAGCGCTATCCACAACAACACAACCAAGGCTGTCGGTAACAGTCAGATAATACCACCCTGCGGGCTGATTGGTAATCATACTGGTTGTGCTTCCGGCGCCATCTGTCCAAAGATAGGTGTATGGTTCGCCAACCATTTGCGTTCCACCGGAAACAGCTGCATTTACCATGCCCGTACTATCTCCGTGGCAATCGACATGGGTAGTTGAAAACTCGATTACAATTTCTTCCGGTCCATCGATCATCACCTCATAATAGCCGCAGGCATCTTCAAGGTCGGTTATAATCACCGAATGCATTCCGGCACACAATCCGGTTGCAATGGAGTCGGTTGAACCGTTTGACCAATTGTATATATAGGGTTCAATTCCCTGCATGGGATAGACTGTTGCTTCTCCCACACAATCGCCAAAACAATCGTTGTGAACCACATCCATTATATCGCCTTGCAGTAAACCCGGTGCAGACAAAATTACCTCGTAGTAATTGTTACAACCATTGTCATCGGAGATTTCAACGTTGTAAGTTCCTTCACAAAGATTAGAAATGGAATCTGTAGTTTCGCTTGTGTTCCACAGAATACTGTATGGCGGGATACCTCCTGATATATCGACGG
>JAKSCO010000198.1 GCA_022360575.1 Bacteroidales bacterium
AAAAAAGTAGTTTGCAATTTTCACAAATAAAAAAAGCAGGTATTTTTAGTACCTGCTTTAAGTGATCCCGCCAGGATTCGAACCTGGGACCCACAGCTTAGAAGGCTGTTGCTCTATCCAACTGAGCTACGAGACCATCAATATTTTTATTTCTTTAGAACTCCTCGCTTTCCTTACTACATGAGGCTTTCGAGACACCCCCTGTATTGTTTTGCGATGCAAAAATATAAAAATATATTTAACTGAAAAATTTATTTCGGATTTTATTTCCTAAAAAAACATATCAGCTTGATACAGGCTATATTAATCATGTATTTTTTTTTGATTTTCTTTAAAAACATTCATTGCCCTAGCTCCTTTTATTAATGAATTTACCCCTCCAAGGCATCCTCCATTACAACTCATTACTTCGATGAAATTAGCGTTTGTTTTTCCTTTTGCTATTTGTTTTAACGAACGAATCGATGCTTTGTCGATACCATCAATAATCTCATCTTTTAATTTATCTCCAGCAATATTTTTTATTGCATTTGCAACTCCCCCCGAATAAGCAAACGACTGAGCATCTAATTCGGCAAATTCCATATCTATATGCTCATCCATATTGTCAATTTCAATATCATGAGCTACAAATAATGCCCCCAACTCTTCGAACGATAAAACATAATCAATATCATTTTCAGAGTAAGCTTCGTGTCGTTTCGATGTACACGGACTTATAAAAACAGTAACTGCATCGGGATATTTCTCTTTAGCTATTTTTCCGGCATAAACCATTGGCGAAGGAGTGTCGGACACATTTTCGGTCAAATCTGGAATATGTTTTTTTACCAATTCGGTATAAGCATGACAACACGAAGTAGTCATAAATTGTTTGTTCTCATCCATGCGCTCCATCCACTCTTTCGATTCGTGTTCGATGGTCATTTGAGCACCTTCGGCAACCTCTAATACATCGTAAAAGCCTATTTTTTTAATTGCATTATAGATTTTAGGAATCGATTGTCTGAACTGAGCAGTAACCGAAGGAGCCACCATGGCTACAAGTTTTTTATTTGATTTCGATGCTTGAAATATTTCAACAATATGAGATTTCTCCATAATAGCACCATAAGGACAAGCAACCATACATTTTCCACAGAAAATACATTTGCTATAATCGATATGCTCAATTCCGTTTTCGTCTTTAGATATTGCTTTTACCGGACAAGATTCTTCGCACGGAACAGGTCGGTATATAATTGCATGAAAAGGACATTCTTTCATACACTTTCCACAATTTATACATAAATCGTGGTCTATATCAGCTTGTCCATTAACAAAACGAATAGCATCTTTAGGACAATTTACAGCACACGGACGAGCCTCGCATCCCTGACACATATTACTTACATTATAGCTACCCTGTTTACAACTACTACAAGCTTCGTCGACAACAGTCATAACTTTAGGTGTTACCTCGGTTCGTGCTTTAGCCATTTTCACATAATCTTGTAACGAAGTAAGCTCATCTGTTTCGTCATCTATATTAAACCCTAACAAAGCCATTATTTTATACTTTAACACAGCCCTATCTTTATGGACACAACATCGTAAAGGTTGATTTTCTTTAGGACGCATGCTTAAAGGTATTCGATCTATTTTTTCTTCGATAGTATCGGCTATTAATAACTTACTTAAATGTATTAAAAGTTCGCGTCGGGTTAAAGTTGCATTGTTTGTATGTGTCATTTACTAAAATATAATTTTAATTAAATATGATATTAAAAAATTATTTACATCAAAAAAGTAAATCCAATATCTCTATTCGGTTATATTTTTGGTGTTATTAATTTTCTTTTCTAGTTATTCGGTTTTAAGATTGATTGCTCATAAAATTCTAATCAGCAGGTCAAAACTCCAATTCACTCTTCTGGATGTGTTTTATTATTTTCTCAATAGATGCTTCTTGTATCAGCTCATTATTAATTAACACAAAAGGAGGTTTGTTTTCGGGATTTTTGCAATAGTTAGCACACACCATTCCTGTTACCTTTACTTTTGATTGTAACGAATTAGGCAAAAAATCAATCAAGGCAGGAAGTTCAGCTCCTCCCATTACATGACACAGAGTTCCTGTGCATATTTTTACATTATACATTTTTTCGTTGCTCATTTTTCCATTAAATATTAAGGTTTATATATATTGTATATGAACTTCTTTCAAATATTTTTCGTCTAATATTTTTGCAATTTTTTTCACAACATTACGTCGTATTTCCAGCTCTACAGGTAAAGTTGGATCTTGATGTGCTTCGTTTATGCGAGTTCCGACCAAGAAATTTATCCTATCGTTTTTAAAAAATAATTTAATAATTTTTCCGGCCGGACTTTTATAGTTTATCTTTTCATTGTTTTCTAACCAATCCGACACTTTCCCTAGAGTTAATATCCCTTCGGTAACCAAATCAAAACCCTCAATTTCTGAAACCGGAGGCAAATCTCCATCTCCCGAAAAGATATCAACGTCAATTTCTCTATCAAGCTCTCTACTCACAATCTGAGCTGTTGTTCCTCCACAAATAATTTTTGCTCCATTAAATTCGGATATTGTATTTACCATAGTTTCGTCTCGTTCTTTCTTATACGGAGGTCCCGTACATATTATTAAATCACGAGGTTCGCGAAAATAGATTACCGAGCAAGTAATATCATCTTTAGCACTTAAGGAGTCATTCATTAGCGCTCGATTTACAATTAGCTTTGATAATTTCTCGGCAGAAATCTGAGGATCGTATTTAAGTTTATTCGAAATAAATTCATTAATATTAGCAATATCCCAACCAAAAGGCATATCAGCTCTTCCCATTCCCGATTGTGATACTCCATCAGAAAATAAAATAATCCGGTCTTCTTTCTGAGCTTTTAATTGACTAATCATCAACTCCGATTTCTGACTGATATTTACATTTCTTATATCTATAGGTTCTGTTTCTCTAAAGATCAGAAATTGAGGATTGCCATATTCTAAAATAGTTGTTTCTCCGTCGTACTCGATATCAAGAATAGTAAATGTCGAATAATTTATTTTGCGTTCGTTATCAATAGGGAGAGTATTTCTTATTGATTGAGCACTACGTTCTATTGGTTGATTAGCAATTGTAAAGTTAAGAGCCATCGAAGCTGTCATCGAAGCCAGTACATTTGCTTTAATTCCACTACCTAAGCCATCGGAAAGTACAGCTATTGAGCGTCCCTCTTCTTGCAACTTTCGACTCATAAATACATCCCCGCAAACTTCCTGACCTCTTTTTTGAATACTGTTATTACCTATTTCAATAAAATAGCTATTCATCTTCAATATCTTTTTGACAGTAAGAATCAATTATGGTATTTAATTTTGTCTCTGTTCGCGAGGCATTTTCGCCTAATAAAAAAGCTGTTTTCTGAGCCATTGCTAAGTTATCGCTAATAACATCTTTCAGTTTATTTATTAGGTAGTCTTTACTAAGGTATTCTTCGTTTAGAGGATAAATTATTCCACAAACAATTTTAAATTTATGTATTGAAAAAATTGATAAATGAAATAGTTTTCCTTCTAAGCGTATGTCTTTCTCAAATTCATCAATTCCTTTTTCCAGAGCATTAGCAAACAATTTATATCCCGATATAAGTTTTTTAAAATCGGCCCCCTCAAGTCCCGGCTTAGCTTCGTATAATTTTTTAGCCTCTACTCCTAACATATCGGCAAAATGCTGATTCGATTCAATCACTTTTAATTTTTCGTCAACCAACACAACACCATACGGCATTTTTTGCAAAAGAGCTGAAGCTTTATTCTGAGCTACTCGACGCATATATGACACACACATGTGACGCTCTGCTTTACCATCAAGCATAGCTTTGGCAAAATGACGACAAGTTTCGTAACCACAACCGCCACAATTAAGCTCGTCTTTCTCGGACAACTTACCTACCATTTTTAATGCATCCTGAATATCTTGATCTGAATGAAAACAATCAAAAACAGCAGTTATTTTTCCGTAATCAACTTTTAAATCAAAGTTTATATCAATATCGGTTTCCCGATTTTTAATTTTATATTTTTCGTTAGTATATTTTAATGTATTGTATCGTTTTTCGGCCAACGACTTATCTTTTGTTGTGCTTGTTCCATTAATACATCCCCCATCGCAAGCCAAAAGTTCTAGAAATATTTTATCATCAACATTTTTATGTAGATTATCTAAAACATCTTTAATGTTTTGAATTCCTGAGAAACTCATAAAAGAAGTATCGGTTATCGAGATATTATCTTTTAAAGTTGCAATCATACCTCCATCAACGGGATAATAAGCTCCCGATCCTGCCATTTGAGGCTCGAAATGCACTTCTTTAAGCATTTTGTCTGATAAAAATTCGGCGTCGAGAGTTTCTTCTTGCAACCAACTTCGCAATTCGCTAAAGGTAAGAACAACATCAGCACCATGCTCAAACTCTTCGGCTTCTTGTTTTTTTGCAATACAAGGTCCTGCAAAAACAACTTTAACATGCTCTCCGTATTGTTTTCGTAAATACTTAGCATGAGCTTGCATTGGCGAATCGAATGGAGCTAAATTAAGCAACTCATCTTTATAGTATTTTGAAATAAGCTGAACAACAACAGGGCAAGCCGATGATAAAAAAACACCTTTTTCTTTTTTTTGTAACCAATCGGAAGTTGCTTTGCTTACTATATCGGCACCCAAAGCGGTTTCTGAAATAGCATAGAAACCTAACTTTTTAAGAGCATTTAATAATTGATGATCGTTATAATCGGCAAATTCGGTTCTAAAAGAAGGAGCTAAGGATAATATTACCGGATTTTTTTCTTGTAGTAAATATTTTACCAACGAAAGATCGTTTCGAACTTTTTTTGCCCCGGCAGGACATATCATTACACATTTACCACAATAAATACAAAGATTTTGAACAATCGAGGCTCTGTGTTCATCTATTTTTATAGCTTTTACAGGACACCTTCTTATGCATTTATAACAATCTTGACAATTGTTTTTTTCAGTGTAAATTGTACTTAAACTCATTAGCTATTGAATAAATTATTCCTTAAAGAAATATTGGTCGAGTATGTTATTTATGTTGTTTACATCAACATTTTTAAATACCACATCGTTAATTTTTAAGATGGGTCCGTGCGAACAATTACCTGAACATAACTGTCCTCTGAAATCAATTTTATCTTTTAAGTTGTTTTCTTTTATGTATTGCTTTACTATATCCAACACATATTGATTTCCTCTACTATAACAAGAACTTCCTAAACATAAAATGAGTTTTGTTTTTTCTTTCATAACTTTAATTTAAATAGCTATGTAGTAAATAATAAATAGATTGTTGTCTTTATGTAGTATCCAGACTAAGTCACAAAACAAACTAAACATTAATCATCACATCTTTTAATTGCAAAGAATAAATTTAAAAATCTATGATACTCAAAATTCAACAATCTATTTTTCAATAAAGGACAGTATATATTTATTTTTGGCAAAAATCAGAAATCTGTCCTGAAATATATTGACTAGTAATTTAAGGTACGTCCATAATAAACTGCTGTAAATATTTGTTTAAAATCTTCGGTTTTCGTTTCGCGAGGATTACTAAAAGTACAAGCATCTAAGGCAGCATTTTTAGATATTTTTTCTAAATTTTCGTCAAATAAAGATTCTTCGATTCCATATTCTTTAAGACTAGCAGGAATATTTAATTTCGAATTTAAATCTTTTATATAATTGATATAAGAATCACATAATTCTTGATCGTTAGTTCCTTCTAAGCCAATAAATCTTGCTATCTCAGCATATTTTGATTCAGCATTTTTTCTATTGTATTGTATTACATAAGGTAAATATATACCATTGGCACATCCGTGAGGAATTTCGAAAATAGCTCCAGTTTTATGGGCCATACTATGACAAATACCTAATAATGCATTAGAGAAAGCCATTCCTGCTAAACATTGTGCTACATGCATATTGTCTCTAGCTGTTTCATTTCCGGCATAAGACAATTCTAAATTTTCTTTAATCATTTTGATTGCTTTTAAAGCTAAAGGATCAGAAAAATCAGAAGCTAAGCTTGCAGTTATTGCTTCGGTAGCATGAGTTAAAGCATCGATACCAGTATATGCAGTTAACTTTTCGGGCATTTTATATGCAATTGTTGGATCAAGAATAGCAATATCGGGAGTAATCTCAAAGTCGGCTAATGGATATTTTATTCCTTCGTTATAATCTGTAATTACAGAAAAAGCTGTTACTTCGGTTGCAGTTCCACTAGTAGAAGGAATTGCTACAAATTTAGCTTTATTTCTTAAAGTAGGAATATTGAACGGTTTTGATATTTCTTCGAATTTAGCATCAGGATGCTCATAAAACACCCACATAGCTTTAGCAGCATCGATAGGCGATCCACCACCAATAGAAACAATCCAATCGGGATTAAAATCTTGCATTAAGCCAGCACCTTTCATAACTGTTTCTACCGAAGGATCTGGCTCTACTCCATCAATAATCTGAACTTCCATTCCTGCTTCTTTTAAATACTCTTCAACAGTATCTAAAAAGCCGAAACGTTTCATCGACCCCCCACCAACAACAACTGTGGCTTTTTTCCCTTTTAATGTTTTTAAAACTTCCATCGATCCTTTTCCGAAATACAGATCTCTTGGTAATGTGAATCTATTCATTGTACTAGTTCTTTAATATGATTTGTAATAATTATTTGCAAAGGTCTATTCAAGTAGCTTGCCAAAAAACACATTTTACTACCCATCAATAACTTACATTTACCAACAAAGAAACTTCTTGAGGCTTTGTTCATTTTCGGAACATTTTACTACAATAGTGTTGTTCGTTTATTTAACAGTGTTCGGGAAACGAACATATAATAATTTCCAAGGAATCATTTTTTTGTTTAAATACGTAGTTATCAACCCAGAAAATTCATAATCACAAAAAAAAATCTTAACTTAATAATCCTGTCATTAAATAATTTAGAAATGAGTACTATTAATTGCGAAAAAATACTGAAATCCTTACCGCTAAACTACTACGTAATTGATGCTAACACTTTAAAAATTACAGAGACAAACGATCCGAAAGTCATAAATAGCACAGATTATTGTTACAAAACAATATTTGGATTTGATAGCCCATGCAATACTGTTCAGTCTGATTTTAGATGTTTGGTAAAACAGGTTGTAAAAGAAAAGACTAAAATAGAATTAACCCAATCGTTTGAAGAATATCCTCATCTTGGAATTTTAAGAATGGTTGCAAATCCTATAACTAACGATCAAGAAAAAGTAAACAAAGTAATTGTTCATTATGAGCAAATATACAATTGGCTAAAATTTGAAGAAAATTACAAAGGAGTAAAAGAAATAAACAGGTTAATAGAAAAAGTAAAGCTTGAAACCAATAGTATATTATCAAAAAATAGTACATCAGAACGAAAAGATTCTTTCAAAAACGGTTATTTTATTCCGGATTATGAAGGTGCAACTAAATTTAGAACCCTTTCAGAATATTCGCCTGTAGCCATAATGATGTATCAAAACAATAAATGGATTCATGTAAATCCGATGGGTGAAAAAATAACAGGATACTCAGAAAAGGAACTTTTAACGATGAATTTTTGGGAAATAGCACATCCCGATTACAAAGAAGAAGTAAAAAAGAGAGGAAAAGCTCGCCAAAAAGGTCAAAATATACCACATCATTACGATATAAAAATCATTACAAAATCGAAAAAAGAGAAATGGGTTAGTGTGTATGGCTCTTGTATTGAATATAACGGAAAGACAGCTGCTATTGTATCTGTTTTAGACATTAATGACATAAAAACAATAGAACTTGCACTAAAAGACAGCCAAAGAAAATTACGCAGCGTTACCGAAAATAGCACAAATTTATTTTTCCAACACAAAACAGATTATACAATAACCTATTTAAGTCCTCAATCGAAAGACATTCTCGGTTATTGGCCCGAAGAAGTATCTGTTGATTTTACTAAGTTATTTACCGATAATCCTATTAATAAAACAGGATTAGAAATTACTGAAAAAGCTATAAAGACAGGACAAGAACAAAGGCCTTACGAACTAGAATTATGGCATAAGTCGGGACATAAAATTTGGGTAGAAATACGCGAAGCTCCTATTGTTGAGAAAGGGAAAACAATAGCAATTGTAGGTGCTATTGTCGACATTACAGAAAAAAAGAAAGCTATAGAAGCATTAAAAGATAGTGAAGAACGCTATCGAAAGTTGTTTGAATCGGCCAATGTAGGTATAGGAATATCAACAACAGGAGGACGTATATTGGCTGCTAACAAGGCTATAACTGAAATTTTAGAATATACGCACAAAGAACTACTAAATATTGACATTATTGATTTGTATGCTAACTCGAAAGAAAGAGCCAAAATACTTGAAGAAATAACACAAGAAGGAGAAGTACGAAACCGTCAGATAAGAATGAGAACTAAAAATGGGAAAACACTCTGGGTTCTTATATCTGCACAAAAATTAAGATCAAAGGACGGGAAACGAATGATTTTTGTTATTTCTGACATAACAAAAGAAAGGCAAAACGAATTAAAATTATTTGAACAAGAAAAAAAATTTAGAACGTACATCGAATCATCGCCTGTAGCAATTGTTATTATTGACAAAGAAGGTAAGTTTAAATATGTGAATAGAGCTGTAAGCTCATTGCTTGGCTACGAACCCGAAGAGGTTTATAATATGTCGATTCTTGACATAAAAATAGCCACAAATCAAAAAGATAAATTAGAAGATTTTAACGATCTCATAAAAAATGGGTTTTTATCGGGACGAGAAGTATGTTACAGAAACAAAAATGGACGAATTATTAATATAATCATTGATGCAATTAAGTTATCGGAGAAAGAATATATTGCTTTTTGTACCGATGTTTCGGAACTAAAGGCAATAGAAAAAGAACTGAAAGAAACAAACGAAGAGTATCTGGCTCTTAATGAAGAAATGGAAGATTTTATTATTCAATTGCAAAATTTAAATTCGGAATTGAAAGAATCGAAAGAAAAAGCCGAAGAAAGCGATCGCTTGAAATCAGCTTTTTTAGCCAATATGAGTCACGAATTGCGCACTCCCTTAAATGGCATTTTAGGGTTCTCGACTCTTATGCGACGAAGTAATCTAACAAAAGAGTCGATGACAAATTATGCCAAAATAATTGAAAATAGCGGACATAGACTATTGAATGTTGTAAACGATTTGTTTGATATATCGCTAATACACTCTAATCAGTTAAAAATTAGCAAAACCAATTTTAATCTGAACGAACTATTAATCGAAATAGAAACATTTTACAAAACTTTACACAAAGACAAACTCGACTCTATTAATTTTAGTTTAGATATCAATAATAATTCTGAAATTATTCTTAATAACGACAAGAACAGATTATTTCAAATTTTCAAGAACCTAATCGATAATGCATTTAAATTTACTCAAACAGGCGATATCGAATTTGGATACACTCTAGAACAAAATAGGATTAAGTTTTTTGTAAAAGATTCAGGAATAGGAATATCAAAAAAAGATCAAAAAATTATTTTTTCATCATTTAAACAAGTCGACGACTCAATTACACGCAACTATGAAGGTGCCGGATTGGGATTAGCTATTTGTGCCGGAATACTGGAACGTATGGGAGGTCATATATGGGTCGAATCAGAGAAAGACAATGGATCGCAATTTTATTTCGAGCTTCCGATTATCGAGCAACAAATCTTACAAAACAAAATCAAGGACAATTACTTTTGGAAGAAACAAATCTTAAAAGACAAAATAATATTAATTGTCGAAGACGACTCTGCATCGTATGAATATTTGAAAGAATTTTTAGAAGACATCGGCGGAAGCGGAATTATACACACCACTATGGGTGAGGATGCTATAAGAATAACAAAAACGAATAAAGTAGATTTAATTTTTATGGATATTCGTTTGCCTGGAATTGATGGATGCAAAACAACTCAATTGATTCGAGAATTTGATAAAAAAGTACGGATAATAGCTCAAACAGCTTACACTTTAGACAACAACAAGAAAAAGCTTTTAGAAGTAGGATGTAACGATTATATTTCAAAACCTATAAGCGAAGAAAATTTGACTGAAATTATAAAGGCTCATCTTGTTAATTAAAAATTACAGTTTTTTTTATATTTCAAGAATATCATTACACAGATAAAAACGTTATATCATCGCGACAACCAAAATTTTATCCATGTAATGTAAATTTTAAAGAATTTATCTATTTTCTTATCTGGTAAAAAATTCCTCTTTCTTGCCTAATTGTTTCTATTTTCTTATCCGAATCTAAAACATCAAGATATTTATTAATTTCATTGATGTGTAAACCTAGAATTTTTTCGAGATCTTCTAATGTACAAGGTCGGCGCGAAATGGTTTCGACAATAGCATTCTCGGTATCTTTTCTAAACGAAGAGATATCTTTTCGGTTTGCCGAAGATGCTATGATTTCAACATTATCCAGATTCCAATAATCAATAATATTTTGTAATTCTAATCGGGTTGCAGCTCTAATTTTAGAAATTACTCCCGGACGATCTAAAGTATTTAATTGAACTTTTAAAGGATTAATCTCAACAATCGCTTTTTTTAACAAATCCAGATTTTCTATATCGTCATTAAATCCAGGTAAAATCATAATCTCGAGCCAAATGGTTCCTTTAAACTCATTACTAAATTCGATTAAACCCTGAATGTATTTATCAACGTCCAGATTGCTATCTGGACGATCTATTTTTTTAAATGCTAGATTTGTAGCAGCATCAAGCGACGGCAAAACTAAATCGGCATTTAATAACTCGCCCCGAACTTGTTTGTCGGCAAGCAGCGAACCGTTAGTTAAAACAGCTATAGGAACATCTGGATGATTTTCTTTTAAATAATTAATAACCTTTCCGATATTGATATTCAAACATGGTTCTCCTGCTCCCGAAAAAGTAATATAATCAGGATTAGCATTATTTTCGAAAAAGGCTTTTAACTCAGAAACTATTTCACTATACGCAACATACTCCGATCGCTCTATTGTTAAATTGGTTGTAGCTCCACACTCGCAGTATACACAATTTAAAGTACATACTTTATGCGGAACTAAATCGACTCCTAACGACATACCTAAGCGCCTTGAAGGCACTGGTCCAAATAAATGTTTATACATTTCTTATAATTAAATTTGTGCAAATTTAAATATTCTACTCAAGAATAAATAAAAACGAGAAGAAACCTTTAGAATCTTCTCGCGACCAGAATTTAAGGTATAACTATTGATTCGCTTTCTCGATTGCTACTGTTGCAAATACAGGCATTACAGTTGTTCCATTACCCAAAGGTGGTGTGGTTATTTTAGAAATAACGCCACGAGGATTTGTATCTGCATTTTCAGAATTAAATGTAGTTCCATCGTCGGTTCCTGCATCATAAACAACAGCATTCAGAGTTTTATTTTGAATAAATTCGCCATTCTCTATTAAATTAACATCGACTATACCAATATACCAATCGGGGCTTGGAGCTATCATTGTAATTAAACTTATTGCCGAAAAAGTAGTATTAACACTCACCTGCATACTGATTGTTCCAGTACCTCCGAGATACAATTTTCCTTTATAAAAATTTAAGCCTTCTTGATTTGCAATACGAGTTCTTAACTCAGAGTCGAGAGGAGTAGTAGAACCTGTTTCAGCTACATTTTCGAGACCATCGGTTGCTGTAGCCCCTAGTTTAAAATGATTAACTCCGGGTTTATGACTCCATCCTGTCATTGGAGAAAAATGAGGATTACTAGGATAATCGGTAGGGAAATTAGTACTACTCCAATTCAACGTAAAGGTTATATTGTAAGTAACCGATTCTACTTTTTTATCATCATCATCATCATTGCAAGCAACAATTGATAAAATCAAAAATAAACCGAGAAGAAATTTAATTTTTTTCATAAGTGTTGTTTTTTATTTTAAACTTAAATTAAATTCTATTAGTCTAATAATAAGCAATCTCACAATAAAAAACAAAAAAGAACTTTCTTTGTTCAACAACACTCCTACCCTATAATTAGCATTCGTAAAAACAAAAGGGTTGCCTCTATAATATTACAAAGACAACCCTTATGTATGTTGATGTTTAACCTAATTTGAAATATTCTTAATCTTTATATTAATCTTATTTAATTTGCGAGGATCAATGTGTATTGTTTCAACTTTATTTTCATATGAAATATACGAAACTGTTATTTTTGCGTATCCTGCAATTACTTCAGGGAGTTCAAAATTTCCTTCAAAATCGGTATAAACACTTTTTTGTGTTCTGTTTAAGACTATTTTTACGCCAGCTAATGATTCGCCTGTTGTTTTATCAGAAACTGTTCCAAAAACCGAAGTTGTTTTCAAACTTCGATTTTTCTCTTTGTTATCGCCTTCTGACATAGAATTTGCAAAAATTGCCGAGAAAACAAATAAACTAACGAATATTAATACTAAGCTTCTCATATGTTTCTGTTTTTTAAAAGTTGTTATTCCTTTTTTTAGTTTCAATTATTTATACCCCAAAAATAACCTACCCATGTTAATGCAATATTATGCTAGGATAATAATTAGGTTAAGTATTTGTTAATTACATATTATCTGACTTTGAACTAATACTATTTAAACTATTCTGATGAAATGCAATAAGCTATTTATTCTAATTGCTATAATGTAACTTGGCTTTGCGATACTACAACTTAGAACTGCGATGATGTAAGTTGGCTTTGCGATGATGTAACTTAGAATTGTGATGATGTAAATTGCCTCTGCTATGCTGTGACTTGAAATTGCGATGATGCAACTTAGAATTGCTATAATTTTTTAAAACTCCACACTGCTTGGTGTAACTTAATTGAAAGCAACCAAGCGGTATTATTTACAGCTGTAAACCAACAACTAAGATATCGTCAATTTGTTCGTAGCCTTTGACCCAATCATTAAAATTATCTTCAATGATTTTTTTATGATGTGTTTTATTTGATGAACACGTAAGGATAAGTTCTCTAAATTTTTTATATCTAAACTTATTTCCATAAGGACCACCAAACTGATCTGGATACCCATCGGTAAACATATATATCGAATCGTTTTCGCCAAGAAATGTTTCTTTTGTTGTAAAAGGATTATTCTTTACGTATATCCCTATAGGCATTCTGTCTGCTTTTAATATTTCAAGACTTTTATTTTCTCTAACGATATAAACAGGATTGTAGGCTCCTGCAAATTCTAATTTTCTATTTTCGGGACAAAATACACAAAGCGCAATATCCATTCCATTGTTTGTTTCGCCTAATGTCCCTTTTTGATTCAATAAGTCAATAATTCTTTTACGTAATTCATCTAAAATATGCCCTGCACTTTGATATGGGACATTATTTATTATTTCATTTAAGAAAGCACTCCCGATCATACTCATTAAAGCACCAGCAATACCATGTCCTGTGCAATCGCCAACAACAAAATAATATTTTCCATTCGCTTTGGATGCCCAGAAAAAATCGCCTCCTACAATATTCTTAGGCCTATTTATTATGAAATAATCTTTACTAAGTTCGTTTAATATTTCTTTACTAGGCTTTATTGCATCTTGAATATGACTTGCGTATTCCATATCATCAAACAAATCTTTTTGCTGACGAGCAATTATATTATTTTGTCTTTCTGTTTCTAGTTTTTGCTCTAGCAATAGTATGTTCTGCTTTGCTAATACTTTTGTTTTTTGAGCTAGTTTTATATTAATATTTAATCTTAAAAGCAGTTCGAACTCAGAAAATGGTTTCATAATAAAATCATTTGCTCCTGCGTCAAAAGCATCTTCAATAATATACGAAGTAGACATCACAATAATAGGAATATCATTGATTTTATTGTTTGATTTTATTTTTCTGGTAGCCTTAACTCCATCCATAACTGGCATTTCAATATCCATTAAAATAATATCGGGATGGTCTTTAAAAGCAATTTTACAACCTTCGGCTCCATTTGTCGATTTTAGAATATTGAAATCTAACAAAGGATCATTCTTCAACATACTAGCAATAGCAGCATGTATTGTCGGAGAATCATCAACTATTAATATTGTAACTTTTTTATCCATGAATTAAGGGCGATACGAAAAATATAAGATGAAGTTACATAACAAAATTTTAAATTAGAATAATATAACTATTTTATTTTCGATAACAAATGTATATAAACATACATAAATTCTTAAGTAAATAATTTTGTATTTAATTTATGTTTTTAATGAAAAAATCGAATTAGAGTTTATTTGATACTATGTATATGCTTTCAAAACACTATCTTTGTTTAACTTTTTAAGAGTAAAAAATTAAAATAACACATGAAGAGAATTAAAATTTTTATCATACTAGTTACCTTGTATCTTTCGCAGAATTCAATATCTAATGCCCAAGATGTAAATTCACAAAAAACGAAAGCTGAAATTTGGGCAGACTCAGTTATGAATCGAATGAGTCTTAATGAAAAGATTGGTCAGATGTTTATGATTGCAGCTTATTCGAACAAATCACAAAAACACATAGATGAAATTTCATACATCATAAAAAAATACAAAGTCGGGGGGGTGATTTTTTTTCAAGGAGGCCCACTACGACAAGCAAAACAAACAAATCATTATCAGAAAATCTCAAAAATACCTTTACTTATAGCTATTGATGGCGAATGGGGTTTAGGAATGCGCCTAGACTCAACGATTAATTATCCAAGACAAATGATGCTTGGAGCAATTCAGAATGATTCTTTAATCTACCAAATGGGAAAAGATATTGCAAAACAAATGCAACGTTTAGGAATACATATAAATTTTGCTCCGGTTGTAGATGTAAATAATAACTCTTTGAATCCGGTAATTAATGTACGATCGTTTGGCGAAAACCGAGAAAATGTGAGTAACAAATCAATAGCCTACATGAATGGAATGCAAGATAATGGACTAATGACCACAGCAAAGCATTTTCCTGGACATGGAGATACTCATTCGGACTCGCATCATACATTACCTTTTATAAATCACAATACAGAGCGCTTAGATTCTGTTGAGTTATATCCTTTTAAAAAACTCTTTAAGGCAGGTGTTACGGGTGTTATGGTTGCACATTTAAATGTGCCAGAGTTAGGAACGAGTAATAATACACCAACAACTCTAACCAAACAGGTTGTTACTGATTTATTACAAAAACAAATGGGTTTTGAAGGGTTGATATTTACTGATGCATTAAACATGAAAGGGGTTACTAAATATTTTGGCCCCGGAAAAATTGAAGCAATGGCTGTAAAAGCCGGAAATGATGTACTACTATTCCCAGTTAGTGTATCAAAAGCAATTACTCAAATAAAACGACAGGTAAAGAAAGGAAATATATCTAAAGAAAGAATAGAGAAAAGCTGTAAGAAAATATTACTTGCAAAATACAATGCAGGCTTATTGAATAAACAAACTTTAAACGAAGTTAATTTAGATAGTTTAACAAAAGATTTAAACAAACCCGAATACAACAAAACCAAGCTTGATATTATCCAATCGAGTATCACAGTTATTCGAAATCAAGAAGATTTATTGCCAATAAAGAAATTACGTAGGAAGAAAATAGCTTCAATTGCATTAAATACAAAACAGCAAACAAAGTTTCAACAAACATTGTCGAAATATACTAATATCGATCATTTTGTTTCGAGTGAAGGAATTTCGGATTCATTACAAAAAGCCCTTGCCAAATACGATTTAGTTATAGCTTCGATACATAATACCTCGTATTGGCCATCAAAAAATTATAAGATTAATCCTAAATACCTAAGAAATATCTCTGATTTGGCATTAAAAACAAAGGTTGTTTTTAGTCTATTTGCAAATCCTTATAGTTTACGTAACTTTAAGCGTATTGATGATATAAATTCGGTTATTATAGCTTATGACGACTCTGACGAAACAGAATGCCTAGTTGCTCAAGCTATTTTTGGAGGTTTTTCTGTATCAGGAAAGCTGCCTGTAAGTATCAATTCTGAATACAAGGGAGGAACAGGTATTGAATTAAAAAAAAAGATTCGTCTTCAATATGGAATTCCAGAACAAATAGGAATTAATTCTCAAAAGTTATTAAAAATAGACTCAATTGCTTTAGATGCAATCAAACAAAAGGCAACTCCCGGATGTCAAGTTTTGATTGCACGCAAAGGTGTTGTTTTTTATGATAAAGTATTTGGACACCATACCTATCTGGAAAAACAGGAAGTTAAACACAACGATATTTATGACATTGCATCAATTACAAAAATAGCGTCAACAGTACCTTCGTTAATGAGATTATACGAACAAGGAAAAATTGATATTGAAGGAAAACTTTCGGACTATTTACCTGAACTTGACACAACCAATAAAGGCAATTTATTAATTAAAGATATTCTCACTCATCAGGCCAGACTTAACGGATGGATTCCGTTTTATTACTCTACACTATCAACCTTATATCCTCAGCAAAAGCTCTTAAGTAATAAATTTTCTGAAGAATATCCCTATAAATTAGGGAAACATGCTTTTGTTGCAAAAAATACAATTTTTAAGGACGGGATATACTCTTTTTACCCTAAGAAAGGATACACAATTAATGTTGCTAAAGATTTTTATTTGAATAACTCTTTTCGCGATAGCATTTATAATAAAATAGGAACATCTGATTTATTAGAAAAAAAAGAATATAGATATAGTGATTTGGGTTATTATTATTTTCATAAGATAATCGAAAATATTACCCACTCTCCTTTTCAAAATTATGTTGATTCTATTTTTTTCGAAGAATTAGGAGCTACCCGCACTAGTTTCTTGCCTTTAAAAAAATTTAATAAAGACGAAATTATACCTACCGAAAACGATCAACTTTTTAGGAAACAATTACTACAAGGTTATGTACACGATCCTGGAGCTGCTATGCTTGGAGGAGTTTGTGGACATGCAGGATTGTTTTCAACAGCAAACGATTTAGCTAAGCTTATGCAGATGTTTCTTCGAGGAGGAAATTATGGGGGGACAAAATATTTCGATAAGGAGACTATTCTACTATTTACAACAAGCCCTTTTCTAGATCAAGATAACCGAAGAGCTTTGGGCTTTGATAAACCTCAAATTGATCATAGCAAACCTGGTCCTACTAGCGAAAGTGCTTCGCCAAAAAGCTTTGGTCACTCTGGATTTACAGGAACAATAGCTTGGGTTGATCCCGAAGAGGAAATTGTATATATATTTTTATCAAATCGCATTCATCCAGATCAAGACAATAATAAATTATTAATGATGAACGTAAGAACCAACATACAAGAAGCTATATATAATTCTTTAAATACAAATAACCTTTAATAAAATGCATGTAGATTACCTCCCTCCTTTTGTAATATCTTTATTTTTCTTATTATTTGTATTGTACTACTTGGGTTTATTCCGCTTTTTAAAACTTGCTTTAATGAGTTCTAAAAAGAAACATATGTACAAATCTTTTTTTGCTAAATATTTTAAGTATTACAACGAACTCTCTAAAAAAGATCAAGATCGATTTGTTATACGCGCCAATTATTTAATTCATAAAATCAGAATATCTGGACGTGAAAATTTCAGGGTTGGGATTAACGAAAAACTATTTATAATAGCTGCTTATGTACAATTAACCTTTGGATTCAAGAGGTATTATCTAACAAAGTTCAAACATTTTCTAATCTATCCTGATGCTTATAAAAATA
The DNA here is from genome assembly GCA_022360575.1 of Bacteroidales bacterium. Lineage (GTDB taxonomy): Bacteria > Bacteroidota > Bacteroidia > Bacteroidales > UBA12077 > UBA12077. Next base: position 17,887 of record JAKSCO010000198.1, read on the forward strand.
AGGTTACAGGACACATGCATTATGGAGAGATGAACCCCAGAGGAGTTATTGTATTGTCTTGGAAAAACCTACTTAAAGGACATATAATTACGAACGATGCTATTAATTTAGGTTTACATGAAATGGCTCATGCTTTAATGTACACAATAATAAATAGTAACGAACACGAAAAAGGCTTAGATTTAAAATTAAATAGAGTAATTGAATTATCTAAGGTAGAAATAAAGAATATTAAAAATAATACCAATCATTTATTTCGAGATTATGCAAAAATAAATATCTATGAATTTTTTGCAGTCTCAGTCGAGCATTTTTTTGAATCACCTATTCAATTTAAAGATGAACTTCCAGAACTTTATAACGCCCTTTCTGTTTTATTAAATCAAGATCTGGCAAAAAAGTCCGACACAGATTAAAAGACAAATGAAACAAAAACAAAGAGGATATCTTAGGGGATAGCCTCTTCTTAAATAACTTATGGATAAGGAATCTATTTATCCTTATCCATCATTTTTTCTTTCTTCATTTTCTCGTCGTCCATCATCTTTTCATCTTTCATCTTCTTCTCGTCATCCATCATTTCGTCATCTTTCATCATCTTTTCATCATCCATCATTTCATCGTCTTTCATCATTTTATCATCTTCCATCATGTCGTCTTTCATCATACCTTCTTCGGTATTTTCTTTCATTGCTTTATTTCCAGCATTGCCACAAGAAGTAAAAGCAAAGAAACCTATAAGCATTAATGCTGCTAATAATAAATTTAATTTTTTCATTGTTATCGATTTTTAATTTACAATTTAGGATTTCTAATAAAAATAGCAATTATCAATAACAATAACAACTAAATGACTGATTTGTTGGATTTTTGTACATTTATTTGAAATAAAAGATTATTTTTTCGATTTTTATATTCCATCTACAATGACAAACAATCTTTATCCAAATTATATCTAGAATCAGATATATTGATTTTAAAATAGCCTTACACCCAACTCGAAACAGTGTTTTATAAATTTGGAACTATCCTATCTTCTTTAACAACTCTGCATTCAATCAAGACAATCACTCTAAAAACATCTTAATACTTTAAAAATAATTTGTTCTATCAGTTAATTTATGTAACATTGTTTTTGTATTGTTATATATCAATACATAGATATGTTTTAAAAATAAAAATCATGACAAATTTTTTTCACAAACACAAATATGCAATATTACTGACCATTTTAGGAAGTATTGCCGGATATATCTATTGGAAGTATATAGGTTGTGCCAGCGGAACTTGTCCTATTAAATCAAATTGGTATTTAACTCTTTTATTTGGAGCTTTCTTAGGGTATTTCGCCGGGGATGGAATTGATAACTTCAAACGAAAACGGAAAAATTAACTTAATATCTTAAAGTTAATTTCGACATAAATCAACAATTTAGTATAAAATATGGTTATAATGTAAACGTCATATTATTCGGATTATTTAAATTAAAGTAAGTATTAATATTAAAAATTTTAAAAAATGAAAAAGATTTTATTATTGATGATATTAGCTTTAACAATTAATATAATTCATGTTAATGCTTCGGAAAATGAGAAAGAAAAAGCTAAAACCACACAAACAGAAAAATTAGTGGTTTCATTAACAAAAGATGAATTTAAACAGAAAGTTTTTGATTACGAAAAAGATAAAAACTGGAAGTTTAAAGGTGATTTACCTTGCATTGTTGATTTTTATGCTGACTGGTGTAGACCCTGTCGTATTGCTGCTCCAATTTTAGAAGAAATAGCCAAAGAATATAAAGGGAAAATTAATGTTTATAAAATAGACACACAAAAGTATCCTGAAATAGCTGGTTCGTTCGATATACAAGGAATCCCTGCATTTTTATATTGTCCCCAAAAAGGAAAACCTACCATAAAATCAGGAATAGGACAATCAAATGCTGAAACAAAAATGATGTTTCGTAAAGCTATTGAAAAGTTATTACTGAAATAATCTCTGATTAATAAAAAAAGAACTGTCTGAAATTATTCAGCAGTTCTTATATATACTTTTCAGAAATAAATCTATTTTGAGAAATTATTTACCAGAATTTTATTTTCCCTGCGGCATACCAACACATACGCAACAATATAAATCCATGTTTAAATCTCGAAATATTTGTATCTCCGTAAATTCTCTCTCGATATCGAATTGGTAAATCAATTATTTTAAGATTTAGTTTATACGCACCGAATAATAAATCAAAATCCCCAAAAGGATCAAACTCGCCAAAGAATTTTCTATTTTCTTGTAATCGAATATAATCTGTACGGAACATTACTTTGGTTCCACACAAAGTATCTTTTATAGGTTGTTCGAGCAACCAACTAAAAAGCAAACTAAAAAATTTGTTCCCTATAGTATTCAGAAAACGCATAGCATCTTTTTCCATAGGATAAACCAAACGACATCCATTTATAAATTCGCCTTTCCCACTTGCTATTGCATCATAAAATTTAGGAATATCTTCTGGAGGAACAGTCAAATCTGCATCTAAAATCATTAGTATGTCTCCTGTTGCTATCGAATATCCTTTACGTACAGCATCACCTTTTCCTTTTCCGTCTTGCTGTGTTATTTTTATATCGTGGGTATCCTTATACTTTTGCTGAATACGTTGTATTGTTTCCCAAGTATCATCAGTTGAGTTTCCTTCAACATAAATGATCTCGACATGCTTACCAAATTTAGGTAAGCGTTTTATTGCATTCTCAATATTTCCACTTTCATTTCGTGCAGGAATTACAATAGATGTAGAGTATTCTTCTTTTTTTGAAGGTATTTTCCGAGCAAAAAGAAATTGATTTAAGGTAAAAAGATTAAAGAAAGGTAATGCTCCTAAAAAACGATTAAAGAGAAATGAAATAATTGGAATATTAATAGGTAATAACATTCTTTTATTTCTTCGAAACACCTCGAATCCTGCTAAATTTAACAAGTTCTCAATATCTAAATTAGAAAGCCAGTTTTGTCGAGGAGTTTTTTTCTTTATTCGGAAAAGTTCAGCAATTTTTATAATTGGCTCCCAAAAATAACTATAGTAAGTAATTATAATTTTAGTGCTAGAATGAGATAATTTGTGTACCTGCTCAAAAACTTGCTGTACATCCTTTAAATATCCTACCAAATTTGACAATACTATAACATCAAATTTCTGATCGAATTGTAAATTTTCGGCTTCCATTACTCGAAAATCTAAATCAGGGAATTGATTTTTTGCATTTTCGATCATTTTATCGCTAAAATCAATACCTACTTTATTTTTCCCTTTTATTTCGGCTATTAATTCGCCTGTCCCACACCCTATTTCTAAAACAGATTTATCGTTAGTTAAAAAGTAGTTAATATATTTTGTAATTGATTTCCAATAATATTTTCTCCGTCTACGATACTTAATCCTATCTACAGCAAGCTTATCAAAATATTCTTTCATTCGTTTTATATTTATTTCTTATTCTTCTTTCGTCATCAGTTAGCATGTTTCTTTATAGTTATAGTTGCAAATAAAGAACATTTCGATTTTATCCATTTTGACTTATTTTCTAATTTGTGGACCAATTTAAATAAGCCAAACGGAAGCATACTTTTCTGAGTAAATCCGCCACTTATAATGTATGAAAATGGAGTATGCAATACGATATTATCAACATGTAAGGCTGGATATTTCTCGTTAAAAATATCAATATCTCGTTCGAAAATAATTTGAGGTAAAGCAATATTAGCTCCACTTAATGGACCTTTTAATGGAAAAAACCAATCTCTATCCATATCGTAAAGTTCATGATGAATTTTATTATAAATAAATTTCGACATTGGAGTGCTCCATGGCTCAATCATCATTACAATTCCATTGGGTTTTAAAACTCGAATCACTTCTTCAAAAAAGCTTTCTACATTTGGGAAATGATGTAAAGAATCGAGCATAAAAATTCCATCTATAGATTCATTTTCAAATGGAATTTCGGATGCTGAAAAACATTTATCAATACCTGGAATCTCATTTACATCAGATGTTATAATTTGAGGTATAATATCTTTAATTATACCTCCACCCGAACCAAGTTCTAAATAAGTCCCTTGTTCATCTAAATTAGCTTTAAAAAGATTGTACCAGTTTTTGTATATATGGTACAATGACTTTTTGTCTCTTATAATTTTTTGATGTTCGAGACTTCGCAAAGGATTATCTAAGTCATATTTAAATTTGTACTTTCTCATTCATTCAAAATTGTTATTATCCGAGATAATATCTCACATAAATCCTTAATAAAACTTCTGTATTTTGTTAATCACTAATGAACAATCTCAATTAAATGAGCTTTTTCATCTCTCCCTATACTATGAATAAGTCGTATTTTATGAGGATATTTCGCTTGTATATAATATAAATAACGCTGAACTGTATTAATTGTATACTGTGTTTTTTGATTAGGATATTTACGCAAACTTGCCATTATCACATAACGTACATTAGCATCTTTTAATCTTTTCAATAATGCATCTGCATCTTGAGTTGAAAATCTATAAATTCCATAAAACTTTCGTTCTGTATATATAAATGAAATACTAGGCTTACGGCAAGCTATTTTTACATCTTTAGTTATATTTTTAGCTGCCCATTCGCTCATTTTAATATAATTTATCCAATCTGGAGTCATTCCATAAAATCGATTCCCAGCTAAAGTCTCTGTCAAATATTTATCGTTTGCTTTTACTTTTTTTGTGGTAACTTTTAAATTGGTAAAAAATATTACCAATAATAAAATAGGAAGTATCACTTGGAGTGATTTTAACTTTTTATTAAAACTTAAATAATAAAATCCCGAAAATATATAAATCAAAATTAGAGGTAAGTATATAATTACGATTCTATCCTGATCCCATTTAACTTGCAATGAAAGAAACGAAGCTCCACATAAGAATAATAGATATAATCCAACAAAAAATAAATGTTTATTTTTTTTGAATACAACAACTATAGAACCTAAAAACAAGACGTAAGTTAATAAGGTTAAAAAAACTGAAGTGGTTTTAGGGTTAGCTTTTAATCCAACAAACTTGTATAAATGTTTTGATAAATATAATTGCGAATTTGTTGTAAATCGATCAATAAATCCCGAAAATGTTTCCATTCCTTTCGATTTATTATAAGGATCAACTTGTAATAAAAGCTCTAACTGACTACTAAATTGAGAAGAACGAATATCAAAAGCATAAGTTTTGATTAAGCTAAAAGCAAAATAAAAAACAATAAAACTTAAGACTGTTATTCCGAGACCTTTCCAATTTTTATGAAAAATAAAATACGTTATAACAACAAAAAGCGAGAACAAACCTATAGTTTTTGTTATTCCCAATAAAAATACCATAAATGCTATTAAGGCGTAATCTTTTATTTTTATATCTGTTTTGTTTATAACTTGCTTCGAAAAGAAGAAAATAAAAAGAGCTTGAAGCATCATAAAAAAAGCCTCACTAAAAGTTTGGCTAGAATAATATAATAGGTATGCATTAAAAGAAATTAACAACATCGCAAATGCTAATAAAGTACCTGACACATTCCCCTTAAAAGCTTTTTGAAAGAAGTATAAATGAACTAAAATAGCAACTAACGAAACAGCTTTTAGGATTGTTATATTCAATCCAAAAATCCAAACAAATAAACTTAGAACCAAAGGATATAATGACCCTTGATAAGTTGGAAATATTGATTCCTTTACAAAATCATAAGCTCTAAAAATATATGCAGAATCGTCACCTGCTTCGCTTACTCTGAAATTAAATAATAAAAACGAAAATAAAATAGAAAACCCTAATGATACAAATAGTATCAGGGTCGATTTTGAATTAAAAAAATTATCTAAACGTTCTAAAATACTTTTGGATTGTTTTTTCATCTGTTATTTTTTTTCTTTAATGTTATTTAGGGTTGTTCTTTTTACTATTTATTTTCTTACTATCAATATACTTATTGTATATTATATTTAGCAATTCGAAACAATTTCCTTTACAATTTATAATTTGATCTTTAACACAAAAGTAAAGACTTTACTCTAAAAGTAAAGGAAAATATTTTATAATTTGATTTTTATTAAAATCAACTCGTACTTTACTTTTCCTTTGATATTAAGTATTAAACCCTTTACTCAAATTGATTATACAAATCATTAAAATTCGGATTTATTCAAAAGTCAATAATTGATATAACTATTTTTTTGCAGTAATAATTAACGATCCTGCTATTTCTCTTATAACTGGAGTTTTTTCTACTATCCCTCCTACTTTAGAAACAAAGTTAATCATTGGTTTGGGAGTTGCCGGATGCAGAAAATCATAAGGAAAGATATCTATTTTATTAAATCCTACTTTCTTCAAAGTCTTTTTTAGTTTCCATCTTACAAAAGCTATTTCATCAGGAGTATCGCCCATCCAACGTTTTATGAAAGGAACATTTTTTTGTATAAATATTTGAGGATTTATCATATTAGGTTCGGCAAAAACAATACTACCGTCCTTTTTTAATACTCGAAATATTTCTTTCATTGCAAGTTCAACATCAAGATGATGCAAAATAGAACTTCCTAAAACGGTATCAAACGAATTGTCTTCAAAAGACATGTTCATTGCATTTTCTTGCATAAAAGTTACCCCTGTTAATTTTTTTCGAGCTTTTTCCAACAATGCTTCCGAAATATCTATTGCTGTAATATTTGCCTTTGACCAATTATAAATTTTCTCGGTAAAC
>JAKSCO010000308.1 GCA_022360575.1 Bacteroidales bacterium
CCAGTTAATACACCAGTATTTTCTTTAGCTAATTTTCTGTACATTCCGTATAAGAAACCTATTTCGCGACCACCAACTCCGATGTCTCCAGCAGGAACATCAGTTTCAGGACCGATAAGTTTCCATAGTTCCATCATGAAACCTTGGCAAAAACGCATTACTTCAGCGTCTGATTTTCCTTTAGGATCGAAATCAGAACCACCTTTACCACCACCCATAGGAAGAGTAGTTAATGAATTTTTGAAAATTTGTTCGAAACCTAAGAATTTCAATCCACTCAATGTTACACTTGGGTGAAAACGTAATCCTCCTTTGTAAGGTCCAATAGCGTTGTTAAATTGTACTCTGTAACCTAAGTTAACATTAACTTTTCCATCGTCGCCTACCCAAGGCACCTTAAAAGTTAAAATTCTGTCTGGCTCAACAATTCTTTCGATGATTCCAGCGCTTTCGAATTGAGGATTTTCATTATATACGTCCTCGATTGATTCTAAAACTTCTCTTACAGCTTGCAAATATTCACTCTCACCTGGGTGTTTTTGCTCTAGTTGCTGCATTAATTTTTCTACGTTCATTTTTTTATATAATTTAATGTGAACACTGAACTTTTTTGAATTATTTGTATCAAAATAATGGGACAAATGTATATTTTAATATTTAAATAATCCAAAAATACTTTACAAGAATAAATATGATATTAAACACATTTTACAGCATCTATAGATGAGCTCTATTTGCTTTAGACAATGTTATATATGATAATTCTTTTTAAGTAAATTCTACTTATTGTTTTGCAATGTCTTTTTTAGAATCTGAATCTGTTCTTTGCTTAATGCTGATAAGCTTATAGAAGGGTAACTAACAACTCCATTTGCTGTATTAGCATATAATGTTAAATCTGTTTTAAGATTAAAAAAGGATTTCTTAAAACTGGAGTTGTCAAAGTCTTTCTTATGAATTTCAATTAGTTTTTTCTTATTGTCGAATGGGCGTAATGAGACGAATTTAAATGTAAATTTCCCACTATCATCAGTAAAAAAGATGTAGTTGTAGTTCATTAAATAGGTGTATAAAACATAAAATATATAAATGAATAGTTCAATTAAGATATATGTTTCTTTCTTGATTCCCATTACAGGTTTTCGAAACCATCCCGAGAAATTAATTATTACAAATACGACAAAACAAACAAGGATAACAATATATCTTCGGGTATTTAAGGTCATTACTCTTTTTCTATTATCAAAATGCATATGTTCTTACTTTTAATTAAGCTTGATAAAACAAAACCTGTTAATGTTAACAAAAATAATTTAGTATTTTTAACTCTGTTTTTACAATATCCAAATCGTAAAGATATTAACTATAAGCTTTAAATAAAATTCTGATTAATGATTGTTAACACTAAATCTTCGGTTATTTATATATCATCTGAAATAGATAAAATACTTGATCAGGTATTAGAAAGTTTCAAGAATCAAAAGATATTTATCTTAGTTGATGAAAATACTAAACAGCATTGTTTGCCTATTATTAATGGACACAAATTATTAATTGATGCCAAAATAATTGTAAGTAAAGGTGGCGAAATAAATAAGACACTTAAAACAATAGAAAAAATTTGGAATTTTCTTACTCAAAATAATGCGAATCGAAATTCGTTGTTGATAAATTTAGGAGGAGGTGTTATTTGTGATATGGGAGGATTTGCAGCATCAACATTTAAACGGGGGATGAGTTTTGTGAATATTCCAACTACACTTTTATCTCAAGTAGATGCTTCGGTAGGAGGTAAAACTGGTTTTAATTTTGGAGGGTTAAAAAATGAGATAGGTGTTTTTGCAGACCCAACACATGTTATTGTTGATAGTGGTTTTAATAAAACATTAGATAAGCGTAATATATTATCGGGTTGGGCCGAAATGTTAAAGCATGCTCTTATTTTTGGGAAAGGTGATTGGGCGAATTTAGTGTCGTATAATATAAATCGTACTGGATTTAAAGATTTAAATCAATTAATAACTCGGTCTGTTAATATAAAAAAACACTTTGTAGAGCAAGATCCTACAGAAAGAAATATACGAAAGGCTCTAAATTTTGGTCATACATTTGGTCATGCTTTCGAGAGTTTATTTATACAATCAGAAAACAATCTTTTACATGGCGAAGCTATTGCTCATGGTATTATTTGCGAACTGTATCTTTCTTATAGGAAATTAGGATTTGATATAAACGAGTTAAAATCTATTGTAAATTACATTCTGAATCTTTATCCTAAGATTGTTCTTAATAACTCTGATTTTGATCAAATTATTGAATTAATAAATCATGATAAAAAAAATACTCAGAATAGAGTCAATTTTACATTACTTGAAGATTTTGGGAAAATAAAAATAAATCAAAATTGTGATAAGGCAGAAATGATTGATGCTTTAACATGGTATAATACTCTTTGAGTATAATTTATTTATTGCACACTTGTAGATAAAAATTTTTAAATGCATGAAAATAGAGATTATAGCTCCCGAAAAAGAAATTAAGAATGTTGTTTTGTTACCTGCATCAAAAAGTATTTCAAATAGAATGCTTACGATTCAGGCATTGTGTAAAGAACGGATTGAAATCCAGAATTTAGCTACAAGCAAAGATACTCTTGTTCTTTCTGCTGCATATAAAAATATCGATACGACCGAAATTGATATTGGAGCAACAGGAACAGCAATGCGTTTTCTGACAGCATTTTTATCAATAAGCCCAGGCGAACGAATACTTACAGGAGATTTCAGGATGAAACAACGCCCTATAGCTGTTCTTGTTGATATTCTTCGTGAGTTTGGGGCTAAGATCGAGTATCTCGAAAAAGAAGGTTTTCCCCCTTTAAAAATTGAAGGAACCAGTCTGCTTGCGAAAAGAACACAAATAAAAGGAAATATAAGTAGTCAGTACATTAGTGCATTATTAATGATTGCTCCTTATATTGATGGTGATTTTGAATTAACGATTGTAGATAAAATTCTGTCGAAAGATTATATTCTAATGACTACTGAATTGATGCATAAATTCGGAGCAGAAGTTGAGTGGATAGATAATACAATTAAAGTTAAGAGAGCAGAATATAAATCGGGCGAAATTACAGTTGAATCCGATTGGTCATCGGCTTCGTATTGGTTCGAGATTGTTTCCTTAATTCCTAATTCTGAAATTGAATTAGAAGGATTGCATAAGAATAGTTTGCAAGGTGATTCGGTTTTGATTGATTTATTCCGAACACTTGGTGTTGAATCTAAATTCACGAATTTGGGTATTCTGATAAAGAATATAGCTACAAAATGTTCTTTTTTTGAGTATGATTTTAGTCGATGCCCCGATTTAGTTCAGACTTTAGTTGTTACTCTAGTTGCCAAAAATATTCCGTTTAATCTTTATGGATTAGACAACTTATCGATAAAAGAAACAGATCGGATAAATGCTCTTATTACCGAATTTAATAAGTTAGGCATTCATCTCAAGTCCGAATCGAATAAAGAGTTAATCTGGGCAGGAAACGAAACAATAACAATTCCCGAAAATCATATTGTCGAAACCTACGACGATCATCGTATGGCTCTTGCATTTGCCCCTATTTCTGTTGTTACTAAAAAAATATCAATAAAAAAGCCTAATGTTGTTATTAAAAGCTATCCAAACTATTGGGATAGTTTAAGGAAAGTTGGGTTTAAGATACAATAACCCAACAGGTATATTTTAATGAATTAGTTTTAGAGAAATCGCAGGGTTGAAATAATGTTCCGGTCTGTTTTTAGATATTATTTTGCCGTTCCAAAAACCTCCTCTGTATGAGTATTTGAAGTTTTTCTTATCAATAGTTGCACAGAGGCTAGGGGAGTACATTGTTCTTTTTTCTTTCTTTTTGCCATTTATTTTAGAGAAAGTTACAGAATATCTATTTTCGGGTATTATCAGCCATTCAACTCCAATAAGTACTCCTTCTTTAGGAAACACTATCCTGTATTCAGATAAGTCTACTTCTATAGGTTTTGCTTTAAAGAATATAGATTTCTTAGTCTTAACAATGATTCTCTTATTTATAAGTTCTTTTATTGGTTTTATATTAAGTGTATCAAAACTATAGAGTCTTAAGCTTAACTTACCTTTATGTGAATCTCGAGAATAGATTATTACACTTTTTATATAACTCTGATCAATGATCTTATTGTTATGAGGAAAATAGCGACCAGCTATAAGAGGAGTGGTATCATTCATTATTCCTCCCTTAAATTTGGTTTCTGATAAATCATTCAGAACATATTCTGTTATTTGTCTGGGGAAAGCTGTAATTTCGGGTATTTGATAAGTTTTAGGTTTAAGATTAATAGTTGATTGTATTCTGCTTATTTTTATTAATGTATCATTAAATCCAATGGAGCTTATTATTATGCTATCGTTTAGATGAAGATTATCAATTTTTAAAGAAAAGTCCCCTTTGTGGTTCGATGTTACTCCAATATTTGTATTCTTTATCCAGATATTTGCATATGGTATTGGCTTCGTGCTTTCAATATCAATAATCTTGCAGTTGATTTCTTTTTGGGCTAGAAATATTTTCGGAAGAAAGAGTAAAACAGGGATAGTGACTAATAATTTAAGATTAAATTTCATATTCTATATCTTGAAATCCATTTGGTTATTAAATTAACGATGAAAAAAATTATATAAAAAACAAATACTATCCCCTGAAAAAGTTCTTTATTCGGGTTATTCCTTCTTCAACCTCTTTTTTGTCTCGGGCAATATTAAAACGAATATATGAACTTGCTTCGTCAGAAAAATGTTCGCCAGGAATTACTGCAACTTTTTGCTCATCGTAAAGGTCTATTGCAAATTTAAAACCATCGGTATGTGTACTGGGGAGTTTTGCCCATACAAAATATCCTCCTTTGGTTTCAGGAATTTCGAACCCTACACTGCTAAGTTCTTTAGCCAAATGAAAATAAGATTCTTTTAATCGATTACGTAAATCTGATATGTAGGTTTTGCCATAGTCGTGATTAACTAAATAATTTACCAAAGCTTGTTGTAATACCGACGAGGCACATAACCCAGTATAATCATGAATTGATTTTATTTGTGCCATGTGTTTCTTATGTGCAATAAGATATCCTATTCGCCAGCCTGTTATCGATAAAATTTTTGAGAAGCTATTTGTATAAAATAAATTAGGATTAAACTGATCTAACGGAATGTAAGGTTTCTGTTCGAAATACAATTCTCTATAAACAGCATCAAGTACAATATATATATTGTACTTATTACTAAGCTCTATAAGTGTGTCAATTTCCGATTTAGTCCAAATTCGCCCGTAAGGGTTTCCTGGCGAACTAACAAAAATAACTTTCACATTTTGTTTGATACAAACATCTTGTAAGTTCTCGAAATCGATAGTTGAATCTTTTTGGTACGAATAAGCTATAAAGTTGCTATTAAAAATCCCGGGTAAATATTTATAACTCTCGTAAACAGGATTAAATGCTAAAGCCGAAAAAGGCTCTTTAATTGTTTTGTTAAAATAAGTATAAAGCAACGATAAAGCTTCGGTTCCGCCTTGTAAAACTAAAAAATCGTCTTTTGTAAAAGGATATTCGGGAGTATATTTCTTAAGTAACAAGTCAAGTAAATCGTTATTGCCATTTCCTGCAGCATATTGATGTATCTTCGTTGGAGCAACTTTAATTAAATGTTCAATAAGTTCTTTAGGTGGCTGAAAACCTGGAATTCCCTGAGCTAAATTAATCCCCCCGTTTGCTTTCACTTTATTGCTCATAAAGCTGATATACGAGCCTTGAGGTTTTTGATATTTATTTTGCATTATTTCTTTTCTTATTGTTCGATTCTTTCGTAATGTTTTCTCGCGAAAGCCCAAATTTCTCGGTTTCGATATTTCCCTTAGGTTCAATATGAATTACAACATCGTATATGTTTTCGATTCGTTCTTTTATTTTTACTTCAACCTTTTTCGCAATTTGATGCCCTTCTTCGATACTCAATTTTCCATCTATTTCAATATCTAAAGCAACAGTATATAAGTTCGAATGTTTTCGAATTCTTACCCGATGTGGATTTACTGCACCAACTTCTTCTACGGCATCAAAAATTTTATAATACAAATCAAGATTATCGCTTCCGTCCATTAATTCGCGACTCGACTCCATAAAAATTTCGAATCCAGCTTTCATAATCCAAATACTTACAGCCATTGCTGTAAATAAATCAAGAATAGGCAAATGAAATACCTGAGTAAATATTAATCCAGCTAAAACCGATCCTGATATTAAAATATCATTGCGCATGTTCTTGGCATTTGCAATAAGCATATTACTTTGTATCTTTCTTCCTATTCTAAACTGATAAAAAGCCATTACCGATTTCGAGATAATAGAAATAACAGTAATGTATATAGCCAACATGCTTGGCACTTGCGTAGGTGTATTCTTTATCAATCGTAATAGAGTAGATAAAAACAACTGAGCCCCGGCAAAGAAAATAACAAAACTTAAAACCTTTGTAGCAACTGTTTCGGCTCTGTTATATCCATAAGGATATTTATAGTTAGGGGGCTTGTTCATTATTCGAGCAGCAATTAAGGTAATCATATACGTGAGTATATCTGTAGTTGTATCAATCCCATCACCAATTACAGCTAAACTACCCGAAATAAAACCTACAGCAATTTTTGCTATGGCTAAAATCGAATTCCCTATAATACCTACCCATGAGGCTTTTTTTATACACTTATTTCGATATTTTGCATCATTTGTTATCATCGAAACAAAATTATATCAAACAAATATTTATAAAAAGAGCTTGTTGGTAAAACAAGCTCTCTGTATTATTTTAATCAAGTTTTAATACTGCTAAAAATGCTTGTTGTGGAACCTCTACATTTCCTACCTGACGCATTCGCTTTTTCCCTTTCTTTTGTTTTTCAAGAAGCTTACGTTTTCGTGTAATATCTCCTCCATAACATTTTGCTGTCACATCTTTCCGATCAGCTTTAACTGTTTCTCGAGCTATGATCTTTGCCCCAATAGCAGCTTGTATCG
>JAKSCO010000316.1 GCA_022360575.1 Bacteroidales bacterium
AGCTCCAAAATATCTCAATATACCTGGGCTTATCCGAAAGTGCTGTGTACAGGACAATTTTCCAGAATCAACTGAAATGCTGAAGAATCTTGCTGCTTCTTGTGGCTAAATGTGATTGAAGAGGGCAATGAAAACTATTCGAATGCCTTCAACGAAGCAACAGCAGCGACTCACCAATCAATTCAAGCAGCAACTACACCTGAATCGGGCTCGTGCCAAAGGCATGTGTCTTTTCATTGCAGCGCTGATCCGGGCTCGAACCGTCAATTTATCCGAGGTTGCCGTCGCAATGGCAACCAATGCATCAACAGAATCCAACTACAAAAGGTTGCAACGTTTTCTCAAGGAAGTGGTTATTGATCCAGACGCTTTTGCAAGGCTCATGGGACAGCTGATTCCGGTCGACGACAAATGGGTGCTAACTCTGGACAGAACAAACTGGAAGTTCGGAAAAACCAACATCAACATTCTGCTCCTCGGCGTGGCGTGCAATGGTGCTTCCTTCCCGTTGATGTTCCGGATCCTGGCGAAGCAGGGAAACTCGAACACCAGGGAACGGATTGAACTCATCAGCCGGTTTCTGGCTCTTTTCGGAGCCGACAAAATCCAGAGCCTGACGGCGGATCGCGAATTCATCGGGAAAGATTGGTTCCAGTGGTTGGTCGCCAATGACATCCCCTTCGTCATCCGGATTCGTGAGAATTTCTCCACCAGTTCAGCCGGTGGGAATCGAATCAAAGCAAAAGATCTCTTCAAGGGGCTTTCACGTCGTGGATCCTGGAAAATCCGAAAGAAACGCCATCTTTGCGGGGCTTCCCTTCATCTCTTTGGACGCAAGTCTCGAAAAGGGGAGTTGCTTATACTGGCTTCTAATGTCTCACTTCAAGATATAAGAGAAGAATACCGCCACCGGTGGACTATTGAGACCCTCTTTGGGTTCTTGAAGACCAAAGGATTCAATCTGGAAAGCACGCATGTCACCAAGCCGGGACGCCTCATGAATCTGATGATGGTTCTCTCCCTAGCTTTTTCATGGTGCTACCTCGTTGGGCAGAAGGCTTCAAATGCCAAGCCCCTCCAAAACAAGAAGCATGGACGAAAAGTCTGCAGCCTCTTCCGATTTGGGCTCGATCTTCTTCGACGTGCCTTGCTCGGGACTGACGGGCGGATGGGTTCATTCGAAATTTCAAAATATTTCAGGATTCTCACCGGATGTCATCAGCAACGCCCCACTATGACTCCCGGATGATCCAATTTTTGTCCTGTACAGAGAGCAACGCCTTAAAAAAAGCCAACACTTATAGGGTAACCTCAAACAGGAGAGGCCCAAAGAAGTTCCTGAAGGCCAGACGCCCTTCGGGTTCGACGTTTCAATCCTTTTTCCACACTAT
>JAKSCO010000115.1 GCA_022360575.1 Bacteroidales bacterium
ATATATATATCTTCTAGTATACCATCTTGGCATTCTTTTGGGAGTATTCCCAAAACATCATTTTAATGTAGAGACGCAAGATTTTGCGTCTCCTTCTTACAAAAATCATTTCTTTCCCAGAAAAGAAAACCGATTATCATGAGATTTTTTCATTAAAGAAAAAATATAAATAACACCATTCATTAAACAAACCCTGTTCCTTTGGTATAATCTGGTAAATGTTATAATAAGCTTCGTCATTCAATAAATACCCAAGGTAAATGTTATAATAGACTCCTGCTATGTTATAATTAGCTCCCGCCATTTTATAATAGCTTCCCGCAAAGTTATAATAAGCTTCGTCATTCAATAAATACTCAAGGTAAATGTTATAATAGACTCCTGCTATGTTATAATTAGCTCCCGCAATGTTGTAATGATCTCCCGTCACAAGTAAACAATCAAGGTAATTCTGAGATTTTTATTTCTAAACAAAACTTTAGTTTTATTAGTAAAAACATCCACAAATACAGCTCATATACCCTCTAACAAAACAATTATTTAAAATAAAAATCCATGTAGAACTTTTAGTAAGTATCCTTTTATTTCAATTATAAATTACAAATCAATAAGCAAACTTATCTGCTTATATTTTCCATCTATTTTTTCATTAATTCTTCACAATTTTATCAATACAATATACTTGACAAAGCTTTAAATGTTTTGTAATTTACTTATCCTTTATTTATTAAACTCAATAATTTATTTTCTAATTTAAAAATAGAATTTAGTAGTATGTAGTTCTATTATCAAAATCAGCAATAAAATTTAACAAAAATGTTTTATTAATCCAGAAAGGAGACAATATGGCTAAGAAAAAAACATCAGAAACTAAGCTTAAATCGCTAAATGATCGAAAAGTTGAACTTGCATTAAAAGTTCAAGAACTCTATCTTGAAATTGCAAAAATCGATGCCGAAATCCTTCGCTCTGGTGGTATGATCCCTATCGGAGGAACTATAGGTGGCACCATTGGTGGAACTGTTGGTGGTACCATCGGAGGAACTATTGGCGGAACTATTGGTGGTACAATGGTTAATATTGGTGGTACAATCGGAGGTACCATTGGTGGCACCGAGTGCGAACCAAAGAAATAAAGGTTTATTCTTTAATTCTCATAATTCTTATTACGAGGGGCTTTTGCCCCTCAAATTCAACATCAAAACATCTCAATGATATCAATAAACATCCCCAAATTAGTTATTTCAAAATATTTACAAATTATTCCTCGCAAAACAGACTACGCTATTTATCATTCTTTGTTTGGAAACCTCGAACTAATAAATTACGCAGGGAAAAAATTATTAGAAACATTCAATACTCCAAAATCAATAAACGAAGTTATAGCTACATTCGACAAATACGACCCATCAATTGTTTGTCGTTATATCAACGATTTACAAACTCGATGTTTTTTGGTTCAAAATGGAATCGATGAGTATAATTTTATTGAATCCAACTACAAAAACCGAGAACAGCATTTGTCAACTGGCTACCTTATTCGAGCTCTTCAGCTTATTGTAACAAATAAATGTAATTTTAATTGTAAATATTGTTTTGTCGATAATATGTATAATTCGAAAGAACGTTCAGAGATACAACATAGTCCTTCGAATATGCAAATGAGTATGCAAGTTGCAAAGAAATCAATTGACAATCTACTTACTATTCTTAAGAAAAATAAAACCAAATTCTTAAATATCGAATTTTTCGGTGGTGAACCTTTAATGAATTGGCCTATTATCGAGTTTGTTTTAAAAACTTTTAAAAATGGTAACCCCAACGAAGTTAAAATACTTTATAGTATAACTACCAATGGTTCTCTCATTACAGAAAAAATGGCACATTTGTTTAAAAAATTCGGAGTAACAGTTACAGTAAGCTTCGATGCACCAAGCAAAATTGAGAAATCAATTATTAAAAATGTAAAGGGAGGTGAGCTTGTTAAAAAAAATCTGGAAATACTTAAAAAAGAAAAAAATTGGGTAACATTTAATTCTGTTATATCAAAAGAAACAATTCACGATTTTGATGGGATCAAATTAGTCGATGCAGCTAAATATTATAATATAGCTATGATCGGACTTATATTAGACTTAGATCTTGAGTTTTATAAAAACGAAACAAACAGATCAAAAGTTATCGAAGAGCTTTGGTTAACTTATCAATATGGAAAATCGCAAGGGATACCTATTGTTGGCTATTGGCACCAGATATTCAATCAAATTATTAGGAAACAATCAATAAACCTTGTATCGGGATATAAAACATGCCCGGCAACAGGATGTAAATTAAGTATCGAACCCGAAGGTCATGTATTTATTTGTAAATGTTGCTCCGATTATATCGGGAAAATAGACAATTTTAAGGATATTCTAAATTCGTCAGTATATAAAAATTATACCATGCGAGCCTATCGAAATGCTCCCGAATGCCAAGGATGTGAAATCGAAGGTTTTTGTTCGGGAGTATGTATGGGATCTCTTGAAAAAAAATACCATAAAATTGATGTAATAGAAAAAAGTTCATGCGAGATATTTAAAGGAATTAC
>JAKSCO010000056.1 GCA_022360575.1 Bacteroidales bacterium
AATGTTGATCGTGGCACCACATATCATATGAGGGTTCAGGCGGTTTGCGATGGTGATCCTGACTCGAAGAGTGATTTCTCGGATTGGAAATCGATTACTGTGCCTATGCCCGATTCTGCACAATACGAATGCCCCGATTGTGTGTGCGACGACGAGGTTCCGGAGGTAAACCTTACAAACTTTGAACTCAGAAACGATCTTGAGGCCGGAGATACGATTATTGATAAATTCGGGACAACGCGATTTATAGTTAAAACAATCGAAAATCAGGTAGGAAATACATACAACGGTATATTTTTATTTTGGGTAGAGATATGGAATATTAAGATCATTTGCAAATACTGGGATTTGCGGGTAAACACCGATAATGTTATCGTAAACATGGATTTCGAAAGTGTTTACAATCCCAGATTTTTGCTTGATGTAGATAATGTAAGCGATTATATCGATAGTTTATCGGGAACAACATCGATTTTTTCAACCACTCTAAACCCCGAAGATACTTTTAATATTAAAGACGAAATTGTTTCGGTATATGTTAACGAAGGCGATTCGCTTGTGGTTGTTACTGTCGACGATAATGGAAATACTGTAGAAACCATTGTGAGCGATGATGCAGACAATGCCGATAAAACACTTATTAAAGACAAAGAAGGAAACGAGTATATTGTTAATAAAAAAGGCAAGCCCATGGGTGCCGACGAGTATGTAAAAGCAAACGGAGGTCGGGAAGTTAAAGAATACAACAAAGAAAAAGAAGACAAGCATCTGGCAGAAAATACTACTGTGAGTTTTAGCGCTGCCGAAAAGCAAAAGTTTGGATTCGATGCTTTTAATCGCGAGAAAGAAGCCTTAAAGGGCGAGTATCCTAAGCTTAAAAACGGATATCAGCCGGCATTTAAGAGTATTGCCAGCTTTGGGTCGGATATTGTTAGTGTGTCGGCAGGCGATGGCAATATTATATACCGAGACGAAATGGGGATTCCGGTTGTTAAATCGGGCGAAAATCTAAGCATCAGAGGTTCGGCCGATGGAACTGAGGTGGCTTTGTATGCATATCAGAAAGTAAACGATACTACTAAGAAAATTGCCGGAAAGCTCAATATTATGAGTTTCGACCAGCAAAACAAAAAGGTGTATATGGTGCCTGTTAACAATGCACAAACTCCTACCGAAACCGACCTGCAAAACACGCTTAACTCGATATACAAACAGGCAGTTATTCGGTGGGAAGTTACCAAGACTGATCCTGTTGATATTACTTTCGAAAATGGAGGTATGAG
>JAKSCO010000029.1 GCA_022360575.1 Bacteroidales bacterium
ATAGCAGAGTTACCTTGCAGCTTTTTTGGCAATGGATAAGGCAAAAAGAAACGTTTTTATCACTCATTTTGATGTTCTTTTGGTATTACCTACTTTTACTGTGTTTTTAAAAGCATAAAACAATCACAAAATAAATTAATCTTAATTCATTATAATATTAGCTAAGGTTAGTAATTAGAAACTAACTCAAGAAATATTTTATGTTCGAGAAATAAATTTAATTCTAAATAATAAACACATGAGAAAAACATTAACAATCTTACTTATTACCTTAAGTACTTTTGGTTATTCGCGAGAAAAACTAATCGAATTTAAATCTATTGACAAATTTAATATCTCTAATTGGAACAAAACAAAATCTGAATTAGATGAATTTGAAAACGAAACAGAGAGACAAAGAAACAGTTTCAACAGAAACAATCGAAAAAACAATACATTGCTGAAAGCTTCGTATTCGTTAGGAGTACATGGTACAGAGATAGGAGTATCTTATAGTTCATATATTAATAACAATAAAAGTAAATGGATAATCCCATGGGTAGTTTCGGTAAGTATTTTAGAAATTGACCAAAATTATTTTAATCAGTCGGGCTACGAAAAAGCTAAATTGAGTTATTGGATGCCGGGTATTAGTGCATACCGAAAAATTAAAGGTGATTTTTATGCAAACCTAACAATGACTCTTCCTATTGGCACCGAAACTTTAACTTATTATGGAGCCGAAACAATGAATTTTGTATTCGGAGTAAACCCATCTCAAGGAATATGTTATATTCCAGAATCAAAATTTGGAATTACATTTGGGATCAGTATCTACGAAAAATTACTAACATCGGAAGTATATAAAAATGATTTAGGTATTAGAGCCGAAATAGGAATAAAATTCTAAAACGAAAACTAAAAAGCTCCTCGTAAATATAAATGGAGGAGCTTAATATTTTGTATATAAAAATTTTAAATTCGATTTAAATAAATATCTCGCATTTAAATCCCAAATTAATCCCAAGGTTAGAGTTACACGCAGTTGTATTAAAACTTTCGATGAAATGAAGGGTAGTGTTGTTCCATCTAATTTTTGGGATAATGCTCATGATTTCGACAAGCAAGGTGTTGGCTTTAGTTTATACCATAACAATAAACTTGCAACAACAGCTTTTTCGGCATTTATATTCGATAAAGAACTAGAGTTGGGAATGGAAACAACTCCTGAATTCAGAGGTAAAGGCTATGCACAATATGCTTGTTCTGCATTAATCGACTATTGTTTAATTAATAATTATGAACCTATTTGGGCCTGTAGTTTGAAAAATGTAGCATCCTATAATCTTGCTCAAAAATTAGGATTTATTCCTCAGCTAACTTTGCCATACTATCGTTTGGCATTGTAGGGTTCTGAAGTCTGTAAAAAAACTCAACAACCTATGTATTTAGCCTAGCTTTATATCGCGAAAGTCTTTCTTCTGCTATTTCTAGAGTTTTTTTATATTCTTGTAGTTTTGGATTGTATTTCTTAAGACGATCTCTCCCTTTTGTTTTAAGAGCTTTGGCTTTTACTATTTTCTTTTTCTCAGAAATTCGTCGTTTATCAAATTTTTTCAGATTTCGTTTAAACGATGATTCAAATCTTCTTTTATCTCTTTCTGATAATTTCTTTTCTAATCGGTCCGGAGCTTTTCGAATTAATCTGGATAGAGCTTTTCGTTCGGCACTACTTTCTTTTTTATATTGTTTCTTTTCTTTTTTTATTGTCTTTAACTCTTGTTTTGCTTTAGTTGTAATTTCATACGATCGTTCGACTATACTATCAGCTTTTGCTATTCGGGTTTCGGTTCGTTTTATTCTATCATCTATTCGTTTTATTTTTTCTTCAAGCTTTACAATTCTTATTTCATCTCTGCTCAATTTTGTCTCTTGCCCTATCGATTCATTAAAGACAATACAAATTAGTAATATAATTAAAGTTATTATGTGAGGATATAAAAGTCTTCTCATGACAAACTAGTCGTTAGTTTTTACAAATTACATTTACTGTTTTAGCACATAAAGGTTACATTGTTTATTTCTCACAAAAGCAAAAGCTTATTTAATTTCTACAACTTTTTTTATAAATAGTTCGGTCTCACTTAAACTTTCTAAATAAAATACATTTTGATACTTGTCAAACAACACCCTTCCTCCATTATTAAATGCCTGCCCACCTACCATAACTAATTTATCAGGAAATTGTTTTCGTATTTGTATAATCATTTTTTCGAGAATAGGTAAATTCGAGTAAATACTTAGCGAAAGAGCAAAAATATCCGGGTTCACTATTTTAGCAAATTTTACTAGCTCATTAGATGGAACATTAGCCCCTAAAAAATGGGTATCCCATCCATTCATTTCGAAAATATCAGAAACCATTTTTAAACCTAACTCATGGTATTCATTTTCGACACATGCTACAATTGCTGTTTTACCTACTTTTTCTTCGGTAACTACATACTCTAATAAGCTATTCAATAACGATTCGGTAATCGCCGTAGCCATATGTTCTGTTGCTACAGATATTTTATTTCTCTCCCAAAGTTCACCTAATTTATACAAAGATTGCTTTATCAGTTTTTCATACAATTCTTTAATTTCTATCTCGTTTGCCAAATAACGTTTAATAATTTCATATCCCCCTTTACGATCCCCCTTAATAATTGCTAATAAAAAATCTTTATATTTAAAATTATTTAATTCCTGCATATGCTCTTTCTTTTCTTTAATTGATATTTTATTGCAATTAAATGCATATTTACTGTAAAAGATTATTTTTGTTACTCACTCTTACAAACCATATATGTACTTCCTCGATCGTAAACTAAACTAGCAATCATATTTGTGTATAATAAGTTTTATTTATTCGAAAATTCCATTCAGATATATTATTGCAAGTGATTATCTTTGATATAGTTTGTCTTATGAAAGTACAAAAAAGAAACAACAAAATCAATTTAAGCACATTGACTTATCTTGGTATTGAAAACCAGGACTGATACCATTAAAATTTCCATTTGATTGGTATTATATAATGATGCTTATTAAATTGAAGGATTTTTTACTTAGCTTTTTATTAAAAATTTGAAGTATCAAAAAATACTGCCAAAATGTCTGCTCTAACTTTTAGGAGCCCATTTTAACTCTTAGGAGCCTATTTGACTGCCAAGATGTCCATTTTAACCTCTAGGAACCCATTTTGACTTCTAGGAGCCCATTTTAACGCTTAGGAACCCACCTAAACTAATTTAACCAGCTATAAATCCATTTTTATAACGTTCTTTTGGTATAAGTGCTATTTTAAAAATTCTAAGATATTATCTAAATTCATTTTTTGCACAGCCTGCTCAGTATTAATGAAAGAATTAGCCAATTTCGATTTTTTAGCTTTAAGTTGTAATATTCTTTCTTCTACAGTATCAACCGAAATAAATCGATAAACCATTACTTTTTTATCTTGTCCTATTCGATGTGTCCTATTTATTGCTTGTTCTTCAACAGCAGGATTCCACCATGGGTCAATAATAAAAACATAATCTGCTATAGTGAGATTTAAACCAACACCTCCAGCTTTAATCTGGATTAGGAATACATTTTTATCATCTGCGTTTATAAAATCAGCAATAACTCTTTTTCTGTCATTAGTGCTTCCTGTAAGCATAGAAAATTTATGCTTGTTTAAATTTAAATAATTGGCAAATAAATTAAGATGCTTTACATAAGCCGAAAAGATTAATACCTTATGATTCTCGGCAATTAGGTTTTCAATATTTCGTATTATCTCCTGATATTTGCCTGAGTCGGCACTATAATCAGGATTAATTAATACAGGATGATTCGCAATTTGCCGAAGCTTATTTAATCCTTCAATAGCTAAAATTGTAGGTTTTTCTTGTGGATTATCTATTCTTTCTAAAATCGAATTTCGAATCTTCGACTTTTCTTCTTCGTACAGCGATTTCTGTTCCTCGCTCATATTACAAAAGACGACAGATTCTGATTTATCGGGTAAATCTTTAGCTACTTGTTTTTTTGTTCTTCGCAACACAAAAGGATTGATAAACTGAATTAGTTTTTCTTTTTTATCCGGATCTGTATTCTTTTCTATTGGTGTTACAAATTCTTTCTTAAAAAACTGTAAGTTCCCTAGTAATCCTTTGTTCAAGAAATTAAGTTGTGCCCATAAATCAGTCAAAGAATTTTCTATTGGTGTTCCGGTTAAAACAAGTCTATATCGTGAGTTTATCTGATTTATTGCTTTATATATCTTCGAATTTGGGTTTTTAATGTATTGGCTTTCATCCAAAATTAAATAGAAGAATTTATACGTTTTTAGCAATTCTAAATCATTACGAATAATGCCGTAAGTTGTAAGAATAATATCGTAATTTTTAAACAAGCTTATATCTTTAGGTCGATTAGAACCAACAAACTTTAGGCATTTTAACTCAGGAGTAAACTTTTTTATTTCTTCTTCCCAGTTGTAAATTAAAGATGTTGGCATTACAATTAGCGATGTCCCCGACACAGAGATGTTCCCTGTATCTACCGAGTCAAAGAGATCAAGTTGAGTTAAAGAAGTTTTTATATCCGGATTACAGTTATTAGTATTCGCTTTTGTTTTCGAATTCAATAGCATTGTCAAAGTTTGGATTGTTTTACCCAAGCCCATATCATCGGCCAAACAACCTCCAAAATCATTATCTTGGAGTAGTTGCATCCACGAAAAGCCCTCGTGCTGATAAGGACGCAACTGAGCATTTAATCCTCGAGGTAGTGCCAATAAGTTACTTCCTCTTCCTGATATTATATTCTTAAATTTCTCGACTATTGATTTGCTCGTTTGCGGAGCACTTGTTTCTAATATTCCGAAATGGTGTTTGTCCAACTGTATTATATCCTTGTTGTTTCGACCAAATTGGAATATTTCTTTGTATTGCTCAAACCATTCTTCGGGTAAAATAGCTATCTCTCCATTAGGCAATTTATATTCTCTAATTCCATTTAAGATATTTTTCCTGAATTTGGTAAACGGAATAAAAAACTCATCGATTCGTACTTTTATGTATAAATCGAACCAATCGTTTTCTTCTGTTATATTCGATTGTATCTGAGGTTCGCTTAACGAATAGCTTACATTAAGC
>JAKSCO010000349.1 GCA_022360575.1 Bacteroidales bacterium
CATACCATCATTGATAGCACGTCCAGAATTAATAATCTGAGCGTGGTATCCTAGTTGTTTTGCTTTGTGAAGTAAATAGTATGGATCAACACCAATACAGTGACCGCCTACTAAACCAGGAACAAACTTTAAGAAGTTCCATTTAGTTCCAGCAGCTTCCAGCACTTCGCCAGTATCAATATTCATAGTGTTGAAAATAATCGCGAGCTCATTCATCAAGGCAATATTGAGATCGCGCTGTGTATTTTCAATCACTTTGGCTGCTTCTGCCACCATAATAGAACTTGTTACGTGCACGCCGGCTTCGACAATGGTGCCATAAACTTCTGCAAGCAAACCGGTTGTCAGATCATCTGAACCGGACACAACTTTTGTTACTGTTTGCAGCGTATGGACTTTATCACCAGGGTTAATACGCTCCGGTGAATAGCCGACGGTAAAGTCTTTCCCGAATCGTAAACGCGATACGTTTTCCAAAACGGGAACACATTTATGTTCAGTTGCCCCCGGCCAGACGGTAGATTCAAAAACAATGACCGCCCCGCGAGACATGAACGAAGCAACGGTTCTGGTTGCCACCAGCAACGGAACCAGATCCGGCGTATTATGCGCATCAATTGGCGTTGGAACGGCAATAATGATTATTCCCGCTTTCTCCAGCATGGAAGGGTCTGCCGTAAAATGAGCAGAAGAACCAGCCAGCGTATCTTCAGAAACGCCCCTTGTATGATCGCGTCCACTCTGAAGCTCTTCTATCCGCGCAAGGTTCTGGTCGTATCCAACCACAGAAAAATGCTCTGCCAATGCCACT
This sequence comes from Bacteroidales bacterium, assembly GCA_022360575.1. Lineage (GTDB taxonomy): Bacteria > Bacteroidota > Bacteroidia > Bacteroidales > UBA12077 > UBA12077. The sequence continues at coordinate 812 of JAKSCO010000349.1, forward strand.
GCAAGAGGTAACCCGACATACCCGAGGCCAACAACAGCAATCGGGACATCTCCAGACACAATCCGTTCAATAGATACCATGCCTACTCCTCGTTCCTGCTGGACTTAGCAGCCCTTCTATGAAAAAAAGGCTCCATGCAGATAGATTGGAATTTATTACTTACAGCGCTGGGGCTTGCATTTGTTCTCGAAGGTCTTCCATACGTCCTTTTTGCGGACAGATTGCCAAAATATTTACGCGAAATGGCCGAACGCGGGCCAACTGCCCTACGGTATCTCGGCCTGACTGCCGTATCATTTGGTGTGTTGCTTGTGTGGCTTATCCGCCACTAGAAGCGCAGCCACAGCAAGGCAGTAAACAAGTACTGCCTAATTACGCAGCGCCACACTGCACTCTAAGCATATTCTCTACGCAACGCCGTGCGTACAGTAGAGACAAGTGCTCTCTTCACATGTGCAATGCAAAAAGCCGAGGTTATTCTTCTTCGGCTTTCTTTTCTGCCACGTGCAAATATACAATCCCAGAAGTCATAGGCTTGTAATACACGCGGTCAAAACCAGCATCCATCATTTCTGTAGACAGCTCATCGGCAGTCGGGAATGCCATGATGGTATCTGCCAAGTACTGATAGGCAGATGAATCGCCGGAGAAAATTTTTCCAATTATCGGCAGGATTTTATTTAAATACAAATTATAAAATCCTTTCCATACCGGATGCTTGCCTGTACCGAACTCAAGAATACACAGTCTGCCGCCTGGAACAAGTACACGATGCAATTCTTTAAAAGCATCTTCACGCGGGATAATGTTGCGAATACCAAAAGAAATGGTAGCGCAATCCACGCTATTGTCCGGCAATGGCAATGTTCTGCCATCTGCATGAACAGGAAAAATTACCTTGTTGCGTCCCTTGGTCAGTTTTTTGCGACCAGTTGTCAGCATTGGACGACAATAATCCAACGCAGCAACTTTAGTACGCGGATGCTGGCGAACAATTTCCAGCGAAACATCCATAGTACCCGCGGCAAGGTCTAACATCAGTCCGGTTTTTCCCGGAACAGTCGCCCGCACAAGCTGCTGACGCCAGTAGTAATCCATTCCGCCACTCAACAAGTGGTTCAAAAAGTCATACCAACGCGCAATACGGCTGAACATGCCGGAAACTTCACGGGCATG
>JAKSCO010000296.1 GCA_022360575.1 Bacteroidales bacterium
ATTTCTCAACAGTAACCAACGTCAAATTTATAAAAAAATAAGTATAACAAGTCGCTTTAAGGGACCGCTGGGGCTGCGCCCCAGTTCCCTCGCTTCGCTCGGCGGCCCCTAAGCTCAAGCGTTAGGCAATAGGGGGTCCGGTTTCATATCATCGTTTACACTTATACCACATCATCGTTTACACTTTTGCGTTATGATTCCCTCCAAATAAAAGGAGGGAATCATGACCTGGAAGGAGTCAACGAAGATGGATCAGAAAATTGAGTTTATCAACGAGTGGCGATCCGGGATTTCCATTGCAGAGCTCTGTAGAGAGTTCGAAATATCAAGGCCTACGGCCTATAAGTATATCAAAAGATACCAAGAGGAAGGCATAGCTGGCCTGGAAGAAAAGAGTCGCATTCATCAAGACCATCCCGCAAAAACACCGTCAGATATCGAAGAAAGAATTCTGTTTTATAGGAAGAACCACTCCCGCTGGGGCGGGAAGAAAATATGGAAATGCCTCCATCGAGATTTCAGTGCAGAGCAAATTCCGTCCGTGACAACAGTAAACCGGATTTTAAAGAGAAATGGACTGGTTACGTCCAGAAAGAGAAGAAGAAAGGTCAAGGCGGTGCACCCTATCTTTGATCCTCAAGCATGCAATGAGGTATGGAGTGCTGACTTCAAGGGTAAATTTAAGCTCGGCAATCAAAGATATTGCCATACACTCACAATAGCAGATTCATACAGTCGGTTTATCTTCTCTGCGAAAGGTTTGTATGGAGAGAAATTCGAGCCAACAATGCTCGAATTTCGTAAAATATTCAATGAGTATGGAATGCCGTTGCAAATTCATACGGATAACGGCAGTCCATTTGGAGCTGTTCAGGCTGTTAAAAGACTGACCAGGCTTGCTGTATGGTTTATAGAGCTCGGAATAGAGCCTGTCTATTCGGATCCCGCAAGCCCACAACAGAATGGGCGGCATGAGCGCATGCATCAAGATCTCAAGCAGGAAGCAACAAGACCACCGGGGTACAGCTTGAGAGCACAGCAGAGAAAACTGAATAAATTTGTGAATGAATACAACTACGAAAGACCACACGAAGCGATAGGTCTTGAAACGCCTGGGTCGATCCATGAGTATTCACCAAGGCCTTTCAAAAAAAGATAGAAGAATGGGTATACCCGCCCGAATGCGAGGTGCGTAGAGTCACCAAGAATGGGGCTATCCGGTGGAAATCGACTCAGTGGGTCATGGTTTCAACAAGTCTCATTCATAAACACGTTGGTTTAGAGGAGCTTGGAAGTGGTATCTGGCGAATCTATTTCAGGCAAAAATTATTAGGCTATTTCGATGAGAGTAATCGGTGTATTATGGATGAGCTATGCAGATTAAAGAGAAATAATATGTAAACGATGATGTGACACAACTGTAAACTATGATGTGTATCGAATAATTTTTCAAATATCATAAGAAGGGCTACAACTATGAATCTTATCGGTTTAAAAAGATACTTAAAAAAGGTTATTCAAAGAATTAATAGCTTACATAAGGCAAAGCAGTGCTATATATGTAAAAATAAATTTGCATTTTTTACCAAATATAGAGGGGGGA
>JAKSCO010000323.1 GCA_022360575.1 Bacteroidales bacterium
AACCGAGTCTCCATTCATCAGCATGGGATCCGAGAATTCTGCGCCCAGATTGAAACGCTGCACCCAGCCGATGTTTTCGTGAACGGCGGCTTTGCTGACTGCTCCGGCAAGCGCTCCGACACAGCCCACGGCTTTTTTGTTGTCCTTAGATTCACATCTGAAACGAATTTTTACTTTTTCCTGGTTCAGTGATTTAAAAGATTCAAAATATTCAGATTTAACATCAATAGCAATAATTTTTTTATCAGTATCTCTTTGTACTGTATTGACAGAATATTCTTTCCCATCATAAAGAAAAACTTCCGGTGTATTGAGTGCTTTGATTTTATCACCAAAAGTTAATGAAATCTTTTTGATTGTTTTACTATCACTATTATATTCAATATTTACAGTTGCAGAATATTCATTGTCAAATCGGATTTTAATTTCTTTTTCATTCAAACCCTCAAAAACAGAATAATCTTTTGGTTTGATTTCAAAAGTTTTCTTATCATCAGTAATACTTTTATAGAAAACTTTATTTTCCCCAAAATAGAAACTCTTCAAAACTTCTGGGAATACTATCCCCTTTGAAGAAACAAGTTTTACTCCGCTTATCACATCTCCTGACTTAGTTATCTTAACATTCAAAGGATGTTCTTCTAAACGGTAATAGGTATTCTTCTGCAACTTCTTCATTTGCTCTGAACCACTCTGACCGATGGAAACAGAAACATATTTTGAGTCCCATCCGCTGATTTCTAGAGCCTTATATTCTTCTACGGTCATTCCCTTCAATTTATTTGTGTTGGAATAGACTACAGAAACGGCGCGGTATTTTCCCGAAAGTGCGTCTGTCTGCGTTTTGATGGTATCCACAGCGTCCTTGATGTTGTTGCTCTTTTCGTCATGGATCCCGATTTGCCGGATTTTGCCTTCTGCTTTGTCCTGCAAATCAGCAATTTCTTTAAAATCTGGTGACTTTTTACTTAAAATACTCACCCATAAAGTCGCTCCCGGGTTCATGCGGAAGAATTCATTTACATGATATGCAATTATCGCTGTAGGCGACTCGTCAGCAATCGTATAGCCATCTTCTCCGAAGAAACGTGTTTGCCCTTTTACTTCTTTTAACTCCTCCAGGCTTTTAATCGGATAGGAATTCACTGGCAGAAGCTCTTCGATTTGGTCGTTGGCCACATAAAAGATCAAACCCGACACGTGGTCTTCACCCGGCAACACTCTTCCGAGTCCTCCGGCTTCTTTTGTGAAGGTAATATTACTTATTGACATAGTAAAAAATTATTTTCTAAATAACGGTTTATGCTTCCAGTTTGGTTGTGAAGCCAATTTTTACTTCAATTTGTCGGGCCACTCCCCTCGGAATCAGCCGCAGCACCATAGACAGCTTGGAGTCTGAAAGCACCTGTTGGTTTGGATCGATTCCCACGGCAAAGTCGCTCAGTTCCCCGGCATTCAGCATGCGGTCCAGCGTACGGTTTGCCAGATTTTCGAAGAACTTGATTGTGTCTGCCGAGAGTTTTCCGTCTTTGTCTACGGCAAGCGGCCGGTTGATTTGCGGCAGCAGCGAAGCTCTTACGCCTCGAATCGCTTTGTCAATTGTCCGGTTATTTTCGATGTAGGCAAAAGAGTCTGTGAATTTAGTGGCAGTGTGCGAATCGTTGAAGTAGGTGCCAGCATCGCCGGTGTGTTTCAGAGGGAAAATATATCGTTTTTCATGAAGCTGCTCGATGATGCCTGTCGGAATTTCTGAGAAATTTTTGGCGGTTGATTCTTTGTCGCTGTTTTCAAATTTTCCGTAGAATCCCGGTGTGTTGAATTCTCCGCTGGCCAGGTTGAATTTCTGCACCCAGCCGATGTTTTCGTGAACGGCGGCCTTGCTGACTGCGCCCAAAGCCGTACCGACCAGGCCGATAAGCACGTCTTTGTCAACGCCTTCCGATTTTTCTCTTGCTCTCATTTTGCCGGCGAGTCCGGACATGCTTTCGCCCAGCAGTACGCTGACATATTTAGAACCGGTTAGTGTTGGTAGCACTTCCAGAGACATGTTTTGTTTTCCCTGAATAAGAATGCTGACCGGTGCGGACTCATTTTCTTCAAGATCTGTTGCTTTACTACCCAGATTGGTCATTGAAGTATCTGAAAAAGTCGGATCGTAGATGCCGATCTGCCGGATGCTCCGCTTG
>JAKSCO010000017.1 GCA_022360575.1 Bacteroidales bacterium
AAACATCTCCTGCAGCTCCTCCTAAATCTTTAGAATCGTCTGCACAAAATACCTTCTTTAACCAACTAAAAAAACTTCTCCCATCAGGATCAACAAAATTCACAGGATTATTTACACAGTAATTATATGGTGTATAGTTGTAATATTTCTCCGTCATAGGATCGGGATTGAACCATGTGGCTAGTTGAGGAGAACAAGTACTATTTGTATTGCTATATGTGCTAAACAAGGCTTTCTGCTTTTTTTAAAAGCCAAATATAGTATTTTTTGTTGCGTTTAGGTCAATTGTAAAGCTACACAAATTATATACGTTCTTTTGTCTTCCCACAAAAAAAATATAAACTTGTTTTGTTTACAAATAAAAAAACCGGCTGTAATGCCAGTTTTAATTTATAGTAGATTATAGTTCTTTCTGATATAAGCCGACCGCCGAACTCATTATGTATTATTCTTGTTTAGCCTCAGTCGAACTGGGGGTTTCTTATTTTTATCATCTTTTTTTCTCATAATTCTAAATATTAAAATCAAGAACATAACTACTAGCAAAAGTACAAGATAGTTCCTTGTCAATTCAAAAGCTTTGCCTTGACCTGTAGAACTTAAATCTACCCATTCTAAATTATCAACACCTATATATTCATCTTGATTAATAATTTCAACTGCTAGACTTTTTTTTGCTTCTACTTTATTGTCAATAAACTTGGCATAATACTGCCTATTATCAGTACTTTCTATCAATACTGCAAGCTCGTCAATATTATATCCATAACCTAATATTGTATTTACTTCAACAGTATCATATCCTTTATACTTAAATCCTCGCCCTATTATCTCAAAACCACTATTATCAATAAAACAAAAACCTCCCTCAAATTCAGGAATAGACTTTGGTTTCACTTGCAAGGCGTTTAAATCACGGAAATTAAAACTACTCTTACCATAATAAAACAGCTTTCCGTCTAAATAAAAGAATGTCAAAATTATAGCTAAAATAGCAATGAATACATATCTATTTAATTTCATATCCTAAGGTTTCAATTATTTAAAAGGTATTATAATTGTCCCCCCCGCTAAGCGAAATTTATTCATCTTCGATTCATGAGATCGCTCGCTAAGTTTAGATTTCGCTTAGCAGAGAGGGTCTGCATTTTTAAAGAAATCAAATGTAGTGTTTTTTATTGTTTCTCCAATTTCAAATGATTCTTTTTGATCTCAAATACCACTAAGGTTAAGTTGTATAGCGCTATTCAGAAGTATTGTTCTATAAAAAACTTAAGATTACTACCGAGAGAAGAATTTATAACAATAAAAAACACAAGCAAACTGCTTGTGCTAATTGAGAAATTAATTTCTTTTTATTAAGAATAAACTCAAAAACTGTTAAACTCCAAGTCCTGAGCAAATATGATGTACTAATATTATTTAGTCAAAAAGATCAACACCTTCGATAAAGTTAAATTTAGCTCGGGTTACATCTTCCTCATAAATCAAACCTAAATCTTCCATTTCCATATCATCAGACTCGTAGTACCAATTCACTGTAATATTCTTAATTTTTAGATTTTCATTAATGGTAAGCAATAATGTTAATATTTTCTTGGTTGACGAAGTATTTAAATATTCTAGTTTTAAATCTAGTGTTAGATTCTCACATTCTAGTTTTTCGATCCAATCAACGATAGGATCATAAAACCGATGGACATCCTCTGGTAAAGATCTTCCTGTTATTATTAATTCTCCACTTATCTTAAAATCTATCTCAGGAGTTGATCTTGTTTTTTGAATAAATAAATTAGTCATTATCCTTTTCTTTTTTCTAATACTCTAGTAAAATTAGTGATTTTTTAATTAAATATAAAGCCCTAAAATGCTTGTAATAAATTTATAGCATTAGGCCCTTCGTTAAATAACAAATCAATTATACTCAAATTGGGTTTAAATCCGTGTTTATCGATAAATACTTGATTATATTCAGGAGATAAGAAATCCTTATCTTCAATTGTTTTCTTAGGATCAATTTTTTGTCTAAAATCATCCATATCAGTTAAATCATCTTCGAAGCAATAAGTTTCTGTTAATGATATTTTAGTTTCTAACTCTAATTGCCCTATAATTACATTTTGTATTTCGATATTAAAGTCTAACAAATACGTGTATCTACTATTATAAAAGGGGATCAATTCATCCATGTAATACTCAAAAAAAGGCGAAGATCGATAAGCAGACTCTATTGATTTCCAATGTAATTTTTGCCAATTTGTGCTATAATCTATTTTTAAATCCTTAATTAGCTCTTTTTTGTTTGTTTTAGTTACAGGTATCGATAAAGTCAATTCTCCATTGGCCGCATATATAACACAACGATTTCTATAAGTTTGTTTTATAAAATTTTCGTGTGCTTCAATAAATACTTTGTCATATTTCAATACTTTCGAAAAGTATTGTATCGGACCTAAATATGTTGTCGATAATAAAATTCCCTGATTCATGCATTTCATAAATTAAACTGTTCGGAAAATATTACAACCAATTTCCCGAACAGTTTGTTTTGTGTTTTTTGTATTTTTTATTTATGAATAAGCGAAAACATTCTGTTCCACCTTATTTTATTTAAAAATTGTTTGTCTTTATCAAGTGATAACCAAATAAAAACGGCTTTCCCAACAACATGATCTTCGGGAACAAAACCCCAAAATCTCGAATCAGCAGAGTTATGACGATTATCCCCCATCATAAAGTAATAATCCATTTTAAAAGTATAGCTTTGGGCTAGTTCATTATTAATATAAATATCCTTTCCTTCAACTCTAATATCATTCCCTTCGTACAACATAATTACTCTTCGGTACAAAGGCAAGTTTTCAATATTTAAGTCAATGGTAACTCCTTTTTTAGGAATATACAATGGCCCAAAATTATCTTCAGTCCAAGGATATCTTTCATTATGTGGAAATATTGTAATATTTCCCATATTTATATTCGTATTTTCATATTTCGAAACAGAAGTAACCGCCGAAAAATTCTTTAAATTATCAACATTACTACTAGTTAAAGGTAGCTCATACATCGAACTAGAAGGAATATATCTTCGATCAGCTTTTGAAATATCTAGTCTTTCGAAATGTTTCGAATTTATTTGTTTCCCTTTTGTTTTTACAAAATAATCATATTGCATATCTTTAAAATGCTCCTGTTCTTCGCCATTAACATATACCTGTCCGTGAACTATTTTTAGCGAATCCCCAGGAATAGCAACACATCGTTTAATATAATTTTCTCGTTTATCTACAGGCCTAACAGTAATTGTAAACTGATCCCATATATACTCTCTTGATGCAGCTAAATATTCTTCAAAAGGTTTTATTGTGTTTCCACTTTGTATGTCTTTAAGCTTTATCTGATCTGCATATTGTCTCATTGCCGAATAATAATCTATTTGTTCTTGCATTTCGACAATTACAGTATCACCTGCTGGAAAATTAAAAACTACAATATCGTTACGCTTAACTTTCCCAAATCCGGCAATTCTTTTATAAGGTCGTTTTATCCATTCTAAATACGATTTAGTTTTTGTTAATGGCATTGTATGATGCGCAAACGGAAACGAAAGAGGTGTATTGGGAAGTTTAGGACCATAACTTACCTTACTCACAAATAAATAATCTCCTATTAATAAAGTTTTTTCCATAGATGAGGTAGGGATAGTATAAGCTTCGATAAGAAACATACGAATTAAAGTAGCTGCTACAACAGCAAATATTAATGCATCAATCCACTCTATTGCTTTATTCTTAATTCTTGATGTTCCTCTTTTTTTCCAAAAAGCCCAATTTACAAATTTAGTTATGTGTACATCAACAATAACAAGAATCCCTATTAAGAACCAGTAGTTCTTAATCCAAATAACCCACAATAAATATATTATTGCAGCAATAACAAACTTAAAATATTTGTTCTTAAGAATTTCTTTTAGTGTCATCTTATATATTTTTCGATTTATATCTTGAGTAAATCATTCATTGTAAAATATCCAGTTTTCCCTTTTATAAATTCAGCTGCTAACACAGCACCTAAAGCAAATCCTTTTCTATTTTTTGCATCATGCTCTATTGTAATTTTGTCAAATTCTGATTCATAAAATATTTTATGATTTCCAGATACATTCCCTTCTCTAAAAGATTTAATTGGTAATGAATCTTCGTTTGTTTTACATTCTTGTTCCCACGATTTGATACTTTTATTATTATCTATAATTCCTTGAGCTAAAGTAATAGCTGTCCCACTAGGAGCATCTAATTTTTGTGTGTGATGAGTTTCTTCTAATGCAATCTTATATTCAGAAAACTGATCCATTATTTTGGCTAAGTTCTCGTTAAGTTTAAAAAATAAATTTACACCTAAACTATAATTTGATGCATAAAAAAATGTTTTATTGTCTGTCTTACAGCGTTCAATAATACTATCTTTCTTATCAAGCCATCCTGTTGTACCACAAACTACAGGAATATTATAATTTAAACACTTATTAATATTAGTGTAAGCTTTTTCCGGAATAGAAAATTCTATCGCTACATCAATATCCTTAAAATCTTCGTCAGTCAAAGTATCTTGATTTGTTTTGTCTACTTTCAATAAAATTTTATGTCCTCGGCTTAGGGCTATTTGTTCTATTTCTTTTCCCATTTTACCGTAGCCTACAATTGCTATATTCATATTTTTATTATTTGATTGTAAAATATTTTAAAAAAGTTGAGATGAATAATTTATATTCTTTAAAATCGTAATAAAGAATCGTAAATATAAAAAAAGGGAAGCAAATAAGCTCCCCTTTCATTATAATAAATGTAGAAATTATTTCTTTACTGCCTTAACTACTTCGGCAAAAGCTTTAGGATGATTCATCGCTAAATCAGCTAATACCTTACGGTTAAGAGCGATTCCTTTCTTATGGATATTGCCCATAAATTCAGAGTAAGACATACCATGTTCTCTAACTCCTGCATTAATTCTCTGAATCCATAAAGCTCTGAAATTTCTCTTTTTAGTTTTTCTATCTCTGTATGCGTAAGTTAAACCTTTTTCGAACGCATTTTTAGCAACAGTCCAAACGTTACTTCTTCTTCCAAAATATCCTTTGGTGTGTTTTAATACTTTTTTTCTTCTAGCTCTTGAAGCTACTGAATTTACTGATCTTGGCATAATTTTCTTTTTTATGAACGATTAGCGGTCGACTTCTTTTCGACTCTTTTCCTGCTAATTCATCCTGATTAATTACTTTAAATAAATTTCGTGATTAAAAGATTATTTCATTGCTAAACACAACTTAATGTTTTTCTCGTCAGATTTATGCACCTGACCAGTAGCAGTAAGATTTCTTTTTTGCTTTGTAGTCTTTTTAGTTAAAATGTGACTTTTAAAAGCATGTTTTCTTTTAATCTTTCCCGAGCCGGTAATACTAAATCTTTTTTTAGCACCAGCAACTGTCTTCATCTTTGGCATTACTTTAAATATTTAATTAAAATCTATTATTTCTTTTTACTTGTTTTAGGAGCAATGAACATAATCATTCGTTTACCTTCTAGTTTTGGCAATTGCTCTACTTTACCATATTCTTCAAGATCTTGAGCTAATCTTAATAATAAGATTTCTCCTTGTTCTTTAAACAAAATCGAACGACCTTTAAAAAACACAAAAGCCTTTACTTTCGAGCCTTCCTCTAAAAACTTTAAAGCGTGCTTTAACTTGAATTGATAATCGTGTTCATCAGTTTGAGGTCCAAAACGAATTTCTTTCAATACAACCTTTTGAGTTTTTGCTTTTAATTCTTTTTGTCGTTTTTTCTGTTGGTAAAGGAATTTTTGATAATCAATAATCTTACAAACAGGAGGATCTGCGTTGGGTGAAATCTCAACTAAATCCAATTCTAACTCATCAGCTATTTTTAAAGCATCCTGAAGAGAATATACATCAGGTTTTTCTATATTATCACCAACAAGTCTAATAACTCGCGCACGAATATTTTGATTGATCTTGTGCAATGGCTCCTGCTTTTTAACTGGGCCTCTGTACCTTGGCCTTGGTCTTGGTCCTGCTATAACTTGGTCCTCCTAATTTTTATTAATAATTTAATTTATATTATAAGCTTCTGTTTGAGCTTTTACTTCTTTGTTAATAAATTCAGCGAAATCAACTAAAGACATACTACCCTTATCACCTTCGCCTTGTTTTCTTACTGAAACTGTTTCATTTTCAGCTTCGTTCCCACCAACGATTAAAAGATATGGTATCCTCTTCATCTCATTATCTCGTATCTTTTTACCTATCTTTTCGTTACGATCGTCAATTAAAGTGCGAATATCGGAATTATTTAGGAAATTCAAAACTTTTTTCGCATAATCGTTAAATTTTTCACTAATAGGTAATACTACTACTTGTTCGGGGGTTAACCATAACGGGAATTTACCTGCTGTATGTTCGATTAAAACAGCAACAAATCGCTCCATTGAACCAAAAGGAGCTCTGTGTATCATTACTGGACGATGCTTTTGATTATCGGCACCAACATATTCTAGATCGAATCGTTCAGGAAGGTTATAATCAACCTGAATAGTTCCTAATTGCCACTGACGACCTAATGCATCTTTCACCATAAAGTCTAACTTAGGACCATAAAATGCTGCTTCGCCATATTCTACAACGTAATTAAGATCTTTTTCTTTTACAGCTTCAAGAATTGCACTTTCTGACTTTTCCCAATTATCATCACTCCCTATATATTTAGAGTGATCGTTAGGGTCGCGCAACGAAACCTGAGCAATAAAATCTTTAAAATCAAGTGCATTAAAGATGATAAAAATAATATCCATTACTTTTTTAAACTCATCTTTTAATTGGTCTGGGCGACAAAAAATATGAGCGTCATCCTGAGTAAAACCACGAACACGAGTTAATCCATGTAACTCTCCACTTTGTTCGTAACGATAAACAGTTCCAAATTCGGCATAACGAACAGGAAGATCTTTGTATGAATGAGGTTTATGTTTATATATTTCGCAATGGTGTGGGCAATTCATTGGCTTTAATAAAAACTCTTCACCTTCGGCTGGAGTGTTTATTGGCTGAAAAGAATCTTTTCCGTATTTAGCATAATGCCCAGATGTTACCCATAATTCTTTTAATCCAATATGAGGAGCCATTACTTGCTGATATCCATAACGTTTTTGGATTTTTTTCAAGAAGTTTTCTAAGCGTTCTCTCAACATAGCACCTTTAGGTAACCATAAAGGTAAGCCTTGACCAACTTTTTGCGAAAAAGTAAATAATTCTAATTCTTTCCCTATTTTACGATGATCTCGTTTTTTAGCTTCTTCTAATAAAACCAAGTATTCTTCAAGCATTTTTTGTTTAGGGAAAGTTATTCCGTAAACACGAGTTAATTGTTTTCTTGTCTCGTCACCTCTCCAATAAGCTCCAGCAACACTTAATATCTTAATTGCCTTTATTTTTTCAGTATTAGGTAAGTGAGGTCCTTTACACAAATCTGTGAAATTACCTTGTTCGTAAAAAGTAATAGTTCCTTCTTCTAATTCTGAAATTAGCTCTATTTTATATTCATCACCCTTCTTTGTAAAAAAATCTAAAGCTTCGTTCTTCGAGATATCTTTCCGAATAAATTCATTCTTTTGTTGAGCTAATTCTTTCATCTTAGCTTCAATTTTCGGAAAATCAGTATCAGAAATTACTTTCCCTTCGGGTAAATCAACATCGTAATAAAAGCCATTTTCGATACTTGGTCCAATCCCTAATTTTATTCCAGGATATAAAACCTCTAAAGCTTCAGCCATTAAGTGAGCTGAAGAATGCCAAAAGGCGTGCTTGGCTTCAGTATCATCCCATTTATGTAAATTAATTTTTGAATCGCTTTCAATGGTTCGATGCAAATCCCATACTTCATCATTTACTGTTATGGAATAAACCTCTTTAGCCAACCTTGGGCTTATATCTTTCGCTATTTCGAAACCCGAGATTGGATTATTATATTCTTTTACAGAATTATCTGGCAATGTTATTTTTATCATCTATATAATTGTTTTCAAATTAGGGAATGCAAAGATAACAATTCTTTACTTAACTTATAAATCAAATTGTTAAGATTTTATTAATTTATTGAATAAAATTTCAGATTTCGTTTTTTGCAATAAAAAATATGTCTGAGTTTGGTTTAATTAACTATTTTTAAAACATTTGTTTTGTAACTTTTTTGTACAATTAATATTTAACATACTATGAAAAAAACCGGATTAATTATTCTCTTATTGTTATTTTGCACATTTACACTTCGAGCTCAGGAAGCTGTAAAAAAAATAACTTTAGATGCTATTCATAAACAAAAAATATTTCGGAGCCATTCTGTTCGTGGCTTACGCTCAATGAAAGATGGAGAGCATTTTACCACTTTACAAGAACAGCAAAAAATAACAAAGTATAACTACAAAACAGGAGATGTAATTGAAATTTTATTTAATGCTCCTAACTCAGATTTTAGAATAAAAGACTATACTTTTTCTTCTGACGAATCAAAAATTTTATTAGCTGTAAATGCTGAACGTATTTACAGACGTTCGTATAAAGCCGATTTTTATATATATGATTTGCAATCGAAATCGTTAGATAAATTAAGTGAAAACGGAAAACAAATGTTTGCTGCATTTTCTCCGAATGCCTTTAAGATAGCATTTGTTAGAGATAACAACATTTTTATCTCAGATTTAAAAACAAAAGAAGAAAAACAAATTACTTTCGATGGTAAATTCAATCATATTATAAACGGAGGAACAGATTGGGTTTACGAAGAAGAATTTGCTTTTACTAAAGCTTTCTTTTGGTCGCCCAATGGCAATAAAATCGCATACTATAAATTTAACGAAACTGCGGTTCCTGTTTTTAATATGACTCGTTACAACAATGATATTTATCCTGAAAACTATGCCTTTAAATACCCTAAGGCAGGAGAAAAGAATTCAATAGTGAGCGTTCATGTGTATGATTTAAAGACTGCCAAAACACAAACAATTGATGTAGGATCAGAAACTGATCAGTACATTGCCAGAGTTAAATGGACTACAATTAAAAACAAACTCGCAATTATTCGTGAAAATAGATTGCAAAATCACATTGAAATTTTGATTTCAGATGCCGAAAAAGGAAATTCTAAGGTTATTTATTCTGAGAAAAACAAATACTACATAAAACGAATAGAAGATTGGTATATGACAACAACCAACGATGGAAAGTATTTTATTATTAATAGCGAGAAAAGCGGACGAAACCACCTTTATTTATATGATTTACAAGGAAACTTGGTTAATCAAATTACCCAAGGAAATTGGGAAGTAACAGGTTTTATCGGTTTAGATAATAAAACAAAAACAGTATATTATCAATCAACCGAAGAGTCACCATTAAACAGAGCTGTTTATTCGATAAAACTAGATGGTAGTAAGAAGAAAAAAATTTCGACTCGACAAGGTACTAATTCAGCAAAATTTAGTAATGGGTTTAAGTATTATATAAACTATTACAATGATGTAAATACCCCTAACTACATCACACTACATAATAAAAAAGGAAAATTAATTAGAGTTTTAGAAGATAACAAAGCTTTAAAAGATAAAATGCTCGAATATGGTTTTGTCAAAGCCGAAGCTATGGTTATAAACACGCCATCGAGCAAATGGGACTTGAATACCTATATATTAAAACCAGTCAATTTTAATCCTGAAAAAAAATATCCCTTGTTGATATTTCAGTACAGTGGTCCTGGATCGCAAACGGCAGCTAACTCGTGGCTACGAAATATGGCTTGGCATCAAATGTTAGTACAAAAAGGATATATTGTTGCTTATGTAGATGTTAGAGGTAGCGGAGGTCGTGGCGAAAAATTCAGAAAAATGACCTATGGTCAATTAGGGAAATACGAAACAATTGATCATACCGAAGTTGCAAGATATTTAAGTTCTCTTAGGTATATTGATGAAAATAGAACAGGTATTTGGGGATGGAGTTATGGTGGATTTATGTCGGCATCTTGTTTGTTACGAAGTGCAGATGTATTTGAAATGGCTGTAGCTGTTGCTCCTGTTACCTCTTATCGTTTTTACGATTCGATATACACTGAGTTGTATATGGGATTACCTAAGGATAATACAGAGGGGTACGACAACAACGCCCTTTTAACACATGTTGATAAATTAAAAGGAAAATTGCTCCTTGTGCACGGAACAGGAGATGATAATGTACATGTGCAAAACACAATTGAGCTTGCACGTAAATTAACCGAGGCAAATAAATCTTTTGATATGCATTTGTATACAGATAAGGATCATAGTATAAGAGGAAGCAATACTCGATTACATTTATTTACTATGATAACAAATTATATTATTGAAAATTTATAATAATTTTTAACAATGGAAAAGAGGTGCTTAAGGTAAAAACAGCACCTCTTTTCTTTTGGAGCTATAGAAATATCCGGAATTTAATTATTTTTGCAACCTACAAAATGCCCAGATGGTGAAATTGGTAGACACGCTGGCTTGAGGGGCCAGTGACCGTTTAAGGTCGTGCAAGTTCGAGTCTTGTTCTGGGCACCAATAATTTTCCTTTGTTATATCCCTATTTTAGGACGACTCAATATCATGTTTATTTATTTTCTAATTGTTCTATACGTTTGTTTTGAGCTTCTATTCTTTTATCTTGTTTTATTATATATAATGTAAGCTCTTCGATTTTTTGTAGCAATTTGGCATTCATTTCACCTACAGCAACTCCCTGCTCAGCTACTTCTTTAGTAGTTGGAATTTCGGGCAAATGCTTATTTTCTTTTA
>JAKSCO010000191.1 GCA_022360575.1 Bacteroidales bacterium
ATAAAGAATATTCGGAAACCAGTTAGGCAAGAGTTATTAGATCTTGAAAAGATAATCCAATTGCAAAACGAAATACTTAATTAGGTGTAAATTATAAGAAACTGTCTACGAAAGGGCAGTTTTCTTTTGTGTAATTATAAATTAATTATGCCTAAAAAATAGTGTTTGTGGAATAGGTTTATTTGTGTAGACACTTAATTTTATTCAGATTTAGTGCATCTTTAGGATATGAATTTAAGATAGCAGATCGTTTAAAATCTCATGTTGATTTTAAACCTAAAGTATAGATTATAAATAAAAAATATGATGAATAAGAATAAAGTACTAACTCTGTGTTGGATGATTTTTTTGTCAAGTTGTTCTCCTTTTTTTCGTGTAATCAATTACAAACCATCAAATAGAGTAAGCGAAATAAACTTCTTGGATAAGCAAATTACTCAAGCTTATCGCTTTTACTATTCTGATACATTAGGGAATAAATATTTAAGAGAGCTACGTAAAAATTATGGATTAGATACTCTTACATTGAACTTACCTAATGAAATTGAAAAAATAAAAACCATACTACATTGGAGTAGTAGTAAATGGAAACATAATGGGTTTAATACTCCATCAAAATCAGATGCATTGACTATACTAAAAGAAGCTAGCGCTGGCAAACAATTTAGATGTGTTGAATATGGTATTTTGGCAGCATCAAGCCTGAATTCTATTGGTATTCATGCTCGTGTATTAGGACTTAAAACAAGAGATGTAGAAAAAGTAAAGAGAGGTGCAGGACATGTTGTTGCGGAAGTATATTCACAAGAATATTCGAAATGGATTTTTATTGATCCTCAATTTGATGTCTTACCTACATTAAAAGGAATACCATTAAATGCTGTCGAATTTCAGAAAGCAATATTGATTCAGAAACAAGATATTGAACTTGTAAATTCAGAGGGGAAAGTAGATTCTGATTTTTCAAAAAAATATATTAATTGGATTGGAAAGTACTTATATTTTTTTGATATAAAATTTGATCAAAGAAATGATTTTGATGTTGATGAAAAAGATTATAATGGAAAAACAAGCCTGATGCTAGTACCTACAGGAGTAGATAATCCTTTAGTTTTCCAAAGAAAATACAAGATTGATAATTGTATTTACACAAATTTTGTTAACGATTTTTACATTAAGCCAAATTAACAGAAATACGACACAATAATAATTAACTAGCTATCTTTCTATAGATTTTTTATTCGGCATAATCTCTAATGAGATGGATTCTCAAACAATAAAAAAACTTAATTTTGATTTTTCCGGAAGGTTCTATGTAGAAAACATAACAGATAGAAAGAATAGAAGCATATTAATAAAAACAAACACACTAATGGACTACGAAAAAATTAAAGAAAAATTAGCGCCTTGTGGCTTACATTGCGGGAAATGTTTTGCATATGAAGAAGGAGATATAGTTAAGTATAGTAAGACTCTAAAAAATAATCTAGGTTCATTTGAAGTTTATGCTAAAAGATTTGTTGACCTTTTGGATAAACCTGTGTTCGAAAAATATCCAGACTTTAAAGATATGCTTGAATGTTTTGCTATTTCCGATTGTTCAGGTTGCCGAAAAGAGGTCTGTAAACTTTTTAAAGATTGTAAAGTTCGTTTATGTTCTGAAAATAAAGGAGTCGATTTTTGTTTTCAATGTCCTGATTTTCCTTGTGAAAATACAGGGTTTGATGAACATCTATATAAAAGGTCTATAAATATAAATATCCGTATGAAAGAAATAGGAGTAGATAATTATTATGAAGAAATTAAAAATAAGTCAAGATATTAAATAGAAAACGCAGAGTGTAATACCTAAAAATAGGGTATGGTGATGTAGTAAAATACACAAAACAACCATAATACATTATTGAAATTTTGTACTCACACAAGTAAAGTATCCCCATTAAGTACACCTATCATCATTGTACTAAAAAGTAGATTAGTAAAACCTGTACTTCAGATTAGAGATAAGTGTTTATTTAGATTGTTTTTTGTAAATTTATAGTAAAGACAACTAAATGAAACTCTAAGGTATAATCTAACACAACAATCCTAAATTATTACGTAGAAACATCCAAAATCATATAGAGTTTTTTTGTTCTTAAGTACGGTTTGTCTTTTTATATAAGCACACAGCAAACCGAAAATACAGGGATGTTTTTGAAACAAGACCTAAAAGTCAGGGGGGATATTACTGATGAAGGAAGAAAAAATCTCTATTAGATATTTTGGAATAAAATGGAATTCGAAAACAGACGGAAAAGGGATTCGGACAGTAATTTATTTGCAAGGATGTAATCAATCCTGCCCTTGGTGCCACTCGCCCCACTCGCAACCACAAATCTCACCTATTCTTTTAAATCCTGACTATTGTAGTCGTTGTAGATACTGTGTAAATGTGTGTAATCAAAATGTACATTTTATTCAAGAAAATAAACATTACACAAATTCAGAGGCATGCCTTTCGTGTGGCAATTGCATTGAGCATTGTAATAACTCCCAAAATCAGAACTCAAGTTTAAACGCTCTTTATTTACCAACAAAAGAAACTACTCCTTATGAGTTATTTCAGAAAGTACAGCCTCAACTTTCTTTATTAAAAGATATTGGAGGAGTTACCATTTCGGGTGGCGAACCTATGTTACAACACAAAGCATTAAACCATTTTCTAAGCTATTGCAACAGTCATCAAATACACACGAGTGTTGAAACCTCAGGGGGAGTTCCTTTTTATTACTTTAAGAGTATACATAAGCTTGTTAAGCATTGGTTGTTTGGGATTCGTCCTGTTGCAAAAGAGTATTCTAAATATGTAGCCAATATAAA
This sequence comes from Bacteroidales bacterium, assembly GCA_022360575.1. GTDB lineage: Bacteria > Bacteroidota > Bacteroidia > Bacteroidales > UBA12077 > UBA12077. The sequence goes on from JAKSCO010000191.1 coordinate 2,863, forward strand.
TACAGTTATAAACAATATAAGTCGATTATCGCGACTCACAAAAAATATTACAGTCAGAGTCCCTTTGATAAAAAACATTCTGGATAAGCCTATTCAAATCAAAAAGATTATTTCGGTCATGCACCAAAATAATTTAAGCCATATTGAATTATTACCTTTTAATCCATATACCGATCATTACTATAAAGCCATGGGGAACAATTTCTCATTACAAGGCAATTGTTCGCCAGACAACAAAAATGTCGATACAATAACAGATTTATTAGAGTCCGAAAATATCAAAACCAAAATAATTCAAATTAAATAAATCTTACTATGGAAAAAATGATGAAAGGATCAACTCCCAGAGTAACCAAATTGCTACAAAAAATGTATGATCGAAGCTTTACTGATCGTACAAACGAATGGTTTTCGAAAACCGATTTACCCAATGTAGCAAAAAGAAGCAAAGACGAAGATCGCTCTTTGTTTTTACGCAGAGCATTAGCTTTAAAAGTTATGCTTAAAGAGATGACTAAAAAAGAAAACTCAGAAAATACCCACTGTTGCGAAATAAAAGAAGGCGAATTGATTGTGGGTAATATCCCTATGGGTTCTCTCGGGTTTGGGAAAGTATTTCCGAATTATCTAACTCGCGAAGAAAAAGAAGTAGCTTATTTCTCAAGCAGAGATGTTGAATCGGTATTAGGACATAATGCACCTGATTATTCTAAGCTCCTTACAATGGGACTAAAAGGAATTATGGATGTTTGTAATCGCGAGCTTAAGAAAATTGAAGAAAAGGAAAAAAATCCTCCCAATAAATTAGAGACTTTAGATAAGAGGCGAAGAATCTTTTATCAATCGGTAATTATATCGTGTAATGCAGTAATTGATTATGCCAATTGCTTCGCTGTATTGGTCGAAGAAAAAGCAGAACATGCTCCTCAAGATAAAAAAGACGAATTGTTAGAGGTAGCCCGAATATGTCGGAAAGTGCCTTACGAACCAGCCGAAAGCTTTCACGAAGCATTACAATCGATATATTTTTTACATCTTACTTTTCATGCATCAACAAGTCATGTTTCGTTTGGACGTCTTGATCAGGTTCTTGAGCCTTGCTTAAATAAATCGCTAACGAAAGGCGAAATAAATTTAGAACAAGCACAAGAACTTATCGAATGCTTTTTTATTAAGTGTGCCGAGCGCTTAACAACTACTATGGAGTTTGCTGTTGATCAAGATTTCGCTGATTACGCCACAGGAATGGGAAATAGTCCTTTTCTTGTCGATCAAGAAGCAACTATTAATCAGTTTATGCAAAACATTGTAATTGGAGGGCAAACCAAAACCGGAAACGATGCAACAAATCAATGTACATATTTAATTCTTGATGCATGTTCGAGTTTAGGAATTATTACTCCAATTGTAAATCTCAGGCTACACAAGAATAGTCCTCAAAAACTAGTAGAAAAAGCTGCTCGGGTAGCCTTAAACGGAAACAATGGTTTGCCAATAATTTATAACGACGAAGTAATTGTTCCGGCACTTCAACTTAATAAAAAGCTACCGAAAGAAGAAACATACGACTATATTGTTGATGGATGTTGGGAGGTATTGCTAAATGGGAAATGCGATTTTACTTACAACATGGTAAATATGCTAACAGTAATGGAGTGTGCCCTAAATCGCGGTGCATTGTTGTCAGCATCGACAATGGAACTAAGAGGAAAAAAAGAAAGCTATTTATCAAAGAAACCCGAAGATATAAAGACATATAAAGAATTTAAAGACGAGTTTTGGAAACATCTGAATTTGTTTGTACGAAAAGCCGGTATGCAGGTTTATAGCAATTATTGTCTCGAAGGCTCTGTTACTCCTGTTCCTTTGTTCTCATCTCTTTTAGGAACATGTCTCGAAAGAGGTATTGATAAAACAAACGGAGGTGCAGAGTTTAATATTGGCGGAGTAGTTTATATTGCAATGCCTAATGCTGCAAATTCTCTAGCATCGATAAAAAAATGGGTGTTCGAAGAAAAGAAATACGAATTAAAAGATGTAGCAAATGCATTACGACACAATTTTGGAGTTGATATTCCGAATGAAAAGAAAAATACAGACTATTTAAGATGGAACCAGATGAGAATCGATTTCTTATCTACTCCTAAATTTGGAAATAATCAGTCGTATGTAGATGAAGAAATGAAATGGTTAATAGATATCTCGTATGATATTTTAAAAGATGCCGAAGAAGCTTGCGACGAAATTTATTTGTCGACACCTAAAGACGAGAATCAACGACGAAGGATTAATCGACTAAGAAGAATGGTTGGATACAGTGGTAATTCGATGAAAGAAACTTATGGCGATAAATTCAAAATATTGTTCTCGGCTGGTTGTGGTACCTTTGCTCAATATGCATTGTTTGGTTCGGGTTGTGCTGCCTCTGCCGACGGACGATTAAGAGGCGAACCTGTTGCTCCAAATTTCTCGCCAACATCGGGGACAGCTCAAAATGGCGAAGGGGCGATTTTTAGTTCGTTAAAAAACCTAGGTCTTAATAAATATGCCGCAGGAGCAATAATAGATGTATGTATTCCTAAAGACGAAATCAATAAAGATAAGATACAGAGTATTTATAAGAAATTTATTGAGTCAAACGGCAGTATTCTTTCTCTTACTATTCCGGGTGCCGAAAACATTCAAAAGGCTTATGAAACATGTAACGAAGTGAGAGAAGAAATAAAAGAACAAGAAGCATTAAAAGATTTTGCCGACTTAAATGTGCGTGTTGGTGGCTGGAATGGTCCTTTTATTACTCTCACCGAAGTACAGCAGAGAGATTATATGAACCGAAGAATAACTAAAAACTAGAAGATATGCGTAGTAAAAGATCAAATGGGAAAATTTCCCTGAATGTAATTACAGGAACACATGTAGTTATTCTGGGAATGGATGTTAAAGAATCTGAACTTAAAGATTTTTTAGGATTTGCAATTAAGCGAACCGATCATACCGAAGATGAAATAAAATGGCTAAAAGGGTTTAAAACCTTTAAAGAAACCGAAGGTCAATCAGCTCCTTGTCAAGAGGTAGATACTATAGCTCATCCTATTCAGGCTTTTTATTGGGGCGATTATACAGCAAAACCGGCTCATAAATACACTTATGAGCTAGTGCCTGTTTACGGAAATCCTAAGAACTTACGTAAAGGTGAATCTGTTGCTGTTACAATATCAACCGAAAACGAAGATATTGGCACACATGCTGTATATTTTAACCGCGGAGTAGCCGGGAGTCAGGCTTTTGTTAAAAAATTTGGAAATCAAAAAGAATTATCGCCCGAAGCACACAAATGGTTGGCTCGAGGTTTAGATCAGGCTATTCTTAATTTTATTGCAAAGGCAAAAAGCTCCGAATATTCATTAAGAGCATCGGTTTATGAATTTAGTTATATGCCAGTTCTTGAGGCTTTCAAAAAAGCTTCAGATTCGGGTGCTGATGTAAAAATAGTTTACGATCACCGAAAGCCCGATCCTTACGAAACAAGCGATAGGTGTATTGCTAAGGCAGGGATAAAAGATTTAATGATTAAACGTTGTCAGGGCAGTAGCTATATTTCTCATAATAAATTTATAATTCTATTAAAAAATGGGAAGCCTATGGAGGTGTGGACTGGATCGACCAACTTTACCGAAGGAGGAATTTTTGGACAATCGAATGTAGGGCATATTGTAAGAGATTTAAAAGTTGCCCAAACCTATTACGAATATTGGCAAAAAATTTCTACTGATCCTGATCAAGATGATTTCAGAGAATGGAATAGTTTTCATACTCCTATGCCCAAAGTAGAAAATAAAAGCGACAATTTTATGAATGTTGTTTTTAGCCCAAGGTTAAGCGAAGCTAAAAGCCGAAAGGACAATCCTTATGCAATGGCATGGTATGCTCAGCAACTCGAAGAAGCTCGAATAATGGTTAATTTTACAGCTGCTTTTGGGGTTAACGAAAGACTTGCTAAGATTTTTTACGAAGATAAAGAGTACTTAAGGTATCTTATTCTTGACAACAAAGGGAGAGGAGATAAATCGATTGAAATTACAGAAAAGATAGAAGCCGATCCTGATAATAGAATAGCTATAGGCTCTTATCTTGAAGGAAAAACTCCTCATGGTATGGTCGAAGAGAAATTGACTCATTTAAATAATCATGTAAAATTTCTTCATACAAAATACATGATCTTAGATGCTCTTAGTACCGAACCTACTCTTATTAGTGGATCGGCAAATTTTAGTGATGCATCGGTAAAAAACAACGATGAAAATATGCTTATTGTAAGAGGCAATACCAGAGTAGCTGATATGTATTTGGGTGAGTTTATGAGGTTGTTTCATCATTATTATTTCCGCGAAGTATATAATCGAATTACCAAGAAAAAAGGTAGTGGCGATCATACAAAGGCATATTTATGCCCTGATAGTTCGTGGGTGAGAAAGTACTACAAAGAAGGAAGTATTCATTGGAAAGAGCGATTAAGATTTAGAGGCGATACAGAAAATGGATATAGTATTACTTTCTTTGATATCGACGAAACATTGTTTCACACATCGGCAAAGGTGCTGGTATTAAAAAATAATAAAGTTGTAAAAGAACTTTCAAACCAAGAATTTAATACATATAAATTAAAATCTGGCGAAAAGTTTGATTTTACCCAGTTTAGAGATGCTGAGATTTTCAAAGATCATTCGAAACCCATAAAACAAACAATTTCTAAAATTATAGAAATGTCTAAAACAGCATCTTTAAATGGATCTAAAATAGCATTATTAACAGCTCGTCAATCTTTTGAAGATATGGCTACTTTTAAACAAGCTTTCTTAGATCAGAAAATACCTATAAGGAAAATTGATATTAATTTTGCTGGAGATATTGCCGATAAAGCAGGAAGTATAGCTTTAGCCAAAAAGCAAATCGTTGAGAAATATTTAGCTCATGGCGAGTATCAAGAAGCCATATTGCTTGATGATAATAAGGAGAATTTAGACGAATTTTTGTCCATTTCGAAAATAAATAAGCAGGTTAAGTTCGATGCTGTTTTGGTAAAAAAAGATGGTGCCTTTATTAACTACTTTACATCTAAGGCAAAGACCGTCAAAGAAAACTAGACTGTAACTAAAGATAATTTTATTCAAATAAAAAGGCCGGGTAAACCCCGGCCTTTAACCTAATTTTTATTTAACCCAAAATATTACGAATAAGCATAGTCCATAACGCTATTAATTAATCAGAATAGAATATGATAACTTTGAATAAAATCAAATTAGCGTTTAGACTACTTAATGCAACATTGGCATGCTCTTTATATACGGGGCTTTTGCGATTTTGTTGTCCTTAATTTCAGAAATATTTTAATAAAAAAACATCGACTTGTGGAATGGGTTGAAATATAATACTTTAATCAAGGTGTTTTTTCTAAAAAAATGAAAATACTTCTTGTAATGCCTATTATTAGCGGAAAAAAGAAGAAAAAACTCAGGGGAAATATTTATTTTTTATGAATTTTATATTGTAATTCCTCCGATTTAAGGTAGAGCAATCTAATCCAATATTCTTGCTCCTTAATTGTAGAGGAGCTAAAAATTAATTCTTGTCAAAAAGCAGCAAAGATACTTAGTTTAAATCAAAGTTGTTTTTCTGTATATAGAATTGGTATTTTTATTAGCAATATATTTTGTACTTATAATTAATACAATATGAATAAATTAAGAAACAGCCTTGTAGTTTTCTGCCTGCTAATAATTATAGCTCAGTTATTAACAACTAATTTTGAAAATTTAAGCTGGGACGAAAACACAGGGAATTATCTCGGAATCTTTTCAATGATTTGCATTATTATAGCAATGTTATTATCGAATAAGCATGATAAAAAAACAACCAACAAAAGGCTATAAGATAATTCTTATCCCTTTATAAAATAAACGAAAAATTCTTGTTCGTTTTTTTTATCAAGCCAGTGTTTAAATCCTAAACTCAACGATTTATCAATTAATGGAGCTGGCACAAAAGGAGCTATTACTTTTAAAATAGCTTTATCGCTAAGTTTTTTGATTTCGACCATTACTTCGTGTACAGGTTGCTCGCCCTCGTGCAACATATCTCTTATATCGATAGAATGAACAATTGCTAACTCGCTAAACCAATCGGGACACTTTGTATTTATATTCTCGGTGTCGTTAATAGTATCGATAGTTGACTGGCCTACTTCTTTTCGTAATTTATTTATAAGCTCTTCGACATTTAATTCGCCTATTGTTGCTGCCTGATTTAAGGTAGTTATTCGGGTAATTGTTTTTCTTAAAATCGGATTTTTTAATTTTCTAAATTGAGGCACCATCCCAATTAACATATCCTCTAACTGAGGATATGCTTCTAATAAATCAAATATTTTTGTTTTAGGTGTTATTATAAGTTCTGCCATAGTTATGCATTTTTATTGTCGGTATACGATAAAATTCGTTTTTCTCCTTCAAGCGATCTGTTTTTTGTTAGATCTTGTGATACTTCGAGACATCCCAGATATTCGCCTTTTTCGTCGTGTAAAGCAAAATATTCGATCAAAATAAATTTACCTTGCATCTGAATCCAAAAAGGAGCATGCGAAGCTTTTCCTGATTTAAAATCTTCTAATATTTTTTCGACAATATGAGTACTTCCCGGAGGATGACACAACCGAACATCTCGATTAATTATTGATCGGCTACGAGCAAAAACTCTTTCGGTGCCTTGGGTAAAGTATTTTACTTTATCGTTTTTATCGACGAAAGTCATATCAAGAGGAACAGTATTTAGTATTGCCATAATTTCTTTAGCCGAAAAGCTTCCTGATGGCAATTGAATGTTTCCGTCGGCATTAAAACTTACCTCATCTTGTTTTTCTTCTAAACCTTCGGGTTTCCAGTCAACTTGAGGATCGTATAAAGTAAATCCAAACTCAAGAGTTTGCTTGTGTATGCTCCACCAATCTTCGGTTGTTAATACATCTAAGCTCATCGGGAAAAGAATTTCTTCTTCTTTCTGAACCATATCAACCAGAGCTTTAACACAAGGATTAAAAAGTAAATCTAAAGAATCAATCAAATCTTGTTTTTGTAAATCAGAATCATTTAATATCTCAATACATCCTTTTAGTTGATCTCTTATTTCGTCGTGTTTTCCCCACATAACTTTAGGAGGGCCTGTTATTTCGTTTCTCTCGAGATAAGGAAATACGAGATATTCTTTTCGCTGATAATGTTTGTCTACATCCATCAGTTGATTAAAGCAAGCTTTTATTTTATTGATAAAAGATCCAAATTCGTCTGTCGTAATTTTTTCTAACGAATTTAAAAGCTTGGTAGCCTCTTCGGCTACAATTTTCAGTTCGATATTTTCTTTTCTGAATACATCAATAGGATGTCCTTCGGGGACTTCTTTTACCGAGCTTAGATCGACATTTCCTTGTAATACCTCGCCATGTACATCGCAAAGTTTGAGCACTTCGGTTTCGGGCAAACCCTCTTGAATTAGCTCTTGTTCGACCTCGACAACTTCGCCATACGGAATTTGCTTAAGAGTATTTTTTAGTTCTTCTTTAACTTTTTCGGGCGATTCGCCTTTGTGTAACTTTAGGATAAGTTCTTTTAATCGATCTTTTCGATACTTGGAGTTATTAATTAGTTCGCTCATATTGTTTTTTTAGGATTACACAACGATTTGTAATTTTTGTTCAATAGTTTTTGATAACAATATTATTATTGGTATTTAAAGTTTATCGTAAACAATTACTATACAAGTTAATTAAAAAACCAATAAGTATCAGATCAAAAATAATCTAGAATCTGAAGTTTGTTATACATCTATTTGATTCTTGACGAAGAATAGCACAAGCACTTAATCTATTGGGTTCGATGTCTCTTTTCTTGATGTTTTTCTACTCATAAAAAAGCATATTTATGTTGTTGTTATTAAAATCATCTTTAGCTATATTGCAGCTCTTGCAAACTATTTAAAATATGGGCTACAATCAATTAAACATTTTATTTTTTGTATTATTCTTTTTCGTTAACAATACAAATGCACAAAATCCTAAAGAAAATTGGGAGGTTTATAAGTATATAGAACAATCGGGATTTTCGGAAAAGAAACTGGCTACAGCCAAAGAATATTATGATTCATTAAATTCTTCTGCATTTCTAATTGTTCTGAATGGGAAAATTGTTGCACACTGGGGAGATATTAATCGAAGGTTTATTTTACACTCGACAAGAAAAGCAATACTTAGCTCGTTGTATGGAATTTATACGGAAAATGGAACTGTTGATTTAAATAAAACCATAGGAGAACTAGGAATTAATGACAAAGATTCGTTGTCGGAACTTGAAAAAACGGCCAAAATAATTCATTTATTAAAGGTTCGCTCTGGAATATATCATAAAGCAGCAGCAGAGCCCAGTTGGGTTGATAATTACAGACCCGAAAGAAATAGTGTAGAACCAGATTCTTTGTGGTTTTATAATAATTGGGATTTTAATGTATTGGGGATAATTTTTGAGCAATTGGTAGGTTGCTCTATTTACGAGTCATTATATAATGATATTGCTACTCCGTTGCAAATGCAAGATTATCGAATTATGGATGGAGAATACTACTACGAGCCCGAATACTCAAATCATCCTGCTTATCATTTAAAAATGTCGGCAAGAGATTTGGCTCGCTATGGACAACTTTTTTTACAAGAAGGATTGTGGAATGAGAAACAGATATTCTCAAGAAATTGGGTGAAAAATAGTACTTATCCTACATCAAAACACGGAGGTGGAGACAAAATAGGGCGATGGTATGGCTGGTTATGGGGAGTTTCTGAATATTATAGTACCTACGAAATGTTTTTTGCTTCAGGAACAGGAGGGCAGATCGTAGCAATATTTCCGAAAGACAATTTAGTTATTGTAAATCTTTGTAATACTTATAAAAAAGATAAACTGTATAGCAAAGAAACTATAAAACTATTCGATTTGATTTTAGCTGCAAAAACAAGCAATCCGATTACGAATCCCGAGTTGGGATCGCTAAAAATAGATTCGAGAATACCCGAGAATTTATATCACGAAAAGTTAGATTATTCGAAATACATCGGAGATTATTTTATTGACAACAGAAAAGTTTCGATAATTGAGCTTAATGGCGATCTAATAATTAAAGATTATTACATGAAACTAAAGCTATTTCCTATTTCGTCGAATCGTTTTTTTGTCGAAGATGTAGAAAGGTATCTAACTATTAAATTCGATAAAAATGGTTTTGCCGAGAAATTGAGTTATGATTAAATCAACAATAGAATCTCTATATTGGGTTAAATTCTGAGATCAGAATAAGAACAAATAATCTTTCGGGCTTGTTAAAAATTAAACTTTTTATCTTTTAAATATTAATTTTGCAAGGTTTAATTAAATTGATGTTATAGTGTTATATCCTGATAATTTTGAAAATAAGATAGGTTTCGATAAGATTCGAGAAATGCTTAAGATTTCGTGTTTAAGTAATTTAGGTCGCGAACGTGTTGATAAGATACGCTTTTCGACAAAATACTCGTTTGTAGAAACCCTAATCAATCAGGTTGATGAGTTTAAACAAATCATGATGATGGAAGAAAATTTTCCGTTGAATCATTTTATTGATTTAACTCCGGCACTTACAAAAATAAAAGTTGAAGGAGCATATTTTTTAGCCGAAGAGCTATTCGATTTAAAACGCTCGTTAGAAACTATAAGATCGATATTAAACTTTTTTAAATCGCGCAAAGAAGAAGGTAAATATCCTTACCTGCAAAAACTTTCGTATAATGTAAAGTTGTATCCGTTTATTTTCGAACGCATTGATTCGATTATTAACAAACACGGAAAAATTAGAGATAATGCATCGCCCGAATTAAGTATTATACGAAAAGATATTTATAGCAAAGAAAGCACTGTATCGAAGCGTTTGCATGCAATATTAAAAGATGCCCAAAGCAAAGGCTTGGTCGATAAAGATGTTTCGTTGTCGGTGCGCGACGGCCGATCGACCATACCTGTGGATGCTGCCAACAAACGAAAAATAAAAGGTTTGATTCTTGACGAATCGGCAACCGGAAAAACAGCATATATCGAACCTACCGAAATTGTAGAACTAAATAACGACATACGAGAA
>JAKSCO010000290.1 GCA_022360575.1 Bacteroidales bacterium
CAGGTAAGCCAACAGGACTATTGATAATAGTTACATCATCGGCTTTGCAATTTAGGTATGTTTTTTTGAATTCTATAGAAGCATCGCATTCGTGTGTTGTAACAAATCTACTACCCATTTTCACACCTTTTGCTCCTTTTTCTAAAATAGAATGGATGTCTTTCCCTGTGTAAATACCTCCTCCTGCAATTACGGGGATTTCTTTTTTGAATGTATCTTCGAAAGATTTTATTGTTTTAACAGTTTCTTCTACGAGATTTTCTAAGGTTATAGAGCTGGAAGTTAGATCATCTTTCTTAAATCCTAAATGTCCTCCTGCCTTGGGACCTTCTACTACGATAGCATCAGGTACATGGTTAAAATTCTTAGCCCAGTAAGAAAAAATAACTTTGGCGGCTTTCGCTGATGATACTTTAGGGATGATTTTAGTCTTGATATTGGCAAGTCCTTTTTCAATTACATATTTAGGCATCTTTAAAGGTAAACCTGCGCCAAGGATAATAACATCTATTTCTTCTTCAATTGCGACAGTAAATAGTTCTTCATAGTCGTTAACAGCTACCATTAGGTTAACTCCAAGAACCCCATTGGTTAAGCTTCTGGCTTTTCTTATTTCTTTGCGTAGAGCTCGTTTATTTGCTTCTTTGTAATTTTTCATATAATCAGGTTCAGTCATTCCTATAGCAACTGCCGAAATAACTCCAATTCCTCCCGAATTTGCAACTGCTGAAGCTAAGCCTGAAAGTGATATTGCTACTCCCATTCCTCCTTGTATTATTGGGAGTTTTATTTTTAAATTTCCGATTCTTAATGGATTCATAATAAAATAACATTCAAGTTTTTGCCAAAATTATTATGTATAAACCTACGAATAAAATAATAGGGTTAAAGCTCGGATAAAAGGGATGTATGTTGTGTTTTAGGGGTAATTATTCTTAGTTTAGGGGTGAATGAGTGTTATATTTAGATTAATTGCTGTAGCTTGTGTGCAAAGTTTTTAGAAACTGGAACGGTAAAGTCTAAATTTTCGAAAAATAGTTTATATCCTCTTATGTTGCCTTCGATTTTATCGATAAAATTCACATTAATCATATATGAGCGGTGGCATTTAAAAATAAACCGATGATCTTTTAATAGTTCTTCAGCTTTTCTTAAGCTAGTTCTTATCATTTGGCTTTTTGTTATCCCGTTTTCGTGCCAAAAGACTTCAATATAGTTATTTGCTGCACGAATCAATAGCAGTAAACTAACTTTTACTGAAAGATTATCTTTTACATAATCTGATTTAAAGTGTACTAACTTTTCTTGTATTGATTTATTATTTTGTAATTTTCTATTAATTCCTTCGGTCATCCGGAGGTTTTCTCGTAAGATCCTATTTCGATTTACTATAATTAATCCTGTTATTGGTATTATGGCAATAATTATTAAGCCTAGAATC
>JAKSCO010000158.1 GCA_022360575.1 Bacteroidales bacterium
AATGCTGCTGTAAATGTAGCCAACCCTTCGGGGAAATTATGAATAGCAATAGCAAGTGCTGTAAATATTCCCATTTTCATCAACTTGCTTTTTTTCGAGATTTCTTTTGAGCAACCATCCATATCCTCAATCATTCTTATTTCGTGTGGATTTTCAATTGAAGGAATCAATTTATCAATTAGTGCAATAATAAATATCCCTCCAAAAAAAGATACAACAGTTATCCAAGATCCCATTCGCTCGCCCATTTCAGATACAAGAGACTCTTTGGCTTTAAAGAATATTTCGACCATCGAAACATAAATCATTACTCCGGCCGAAAATCCAAGCGATATAGATAAGAATTTAGTATTTGTTGTTTTTGAGAAAAAAGCCAATAAACTTCCTATTCCTGTCGATAACCCTGCAAAAAGCGTTAATCCAAAAGCAATAAATACCGAATCTTGAAACATGATTATTTATTTTAATTAATTTAATAAATATACATAGTTCTTTAAAACAAGGCAACTCAAAAGATTTTTGGTATTACGAATTAAAAGGCTTCCAGTTTTTAGCAAGTCCACCAATTCCTGTTTCTCGATAAGCACTTTGTATATCGCGTCCTGTTTCGGCCATTGTTTTAACAGCTTTGTCAAACGATATCTTATGTCCTCCATCCGAGAATAAAGCATACACAGTACATTCCATAGCTTTTCCTGCAGCAATAGCATTACGTTCGATACATGGTATTTGCACATATCCAGCAATAGGATCGCAAGTTAAGCCTAAATTATGCTCGAAACCCATTTCGGCCGAATACTCGATTTGTCGCAACGAACCTCCCATAATTTGAGCAGCAGCACCTGCTGCCATAGCACAGGCAGTACCTATTTCGCCCTGACAACCTACTTCTGCTCCCGAAATAGAAGCATTTCTTTTTACTAAATTAGCAATCAATCCAGCCGTTGCTAAAGCCCTTAGTATCTTTTTTTCTGAGATATATTCTTCGCTTTTCAGATAATATAAAATCCCAGGCAAAACACCCGACGAACCACAAGTTGGCGATGTAACGATCTCGCCTCCTGCTGCATTTTCTTCAGAAACAGCCAATGCATACGAAAATAACATCCCCTGATTTCGTAATGATCCTTTAGAGTTACGAGCTTTCATATAATACGAACTAGCTTTACGTGCCAGCTTTATAGTACCAGGCAGAACTCCTTCGTTATCTAGTCCTTTCTTTATACATCGCTTCATTATTTTCCAAACAGATTTCAGGAAATCCCAAATTTCGGGTCCTTCGTTCTCTTCGACATAACTCCAGAAAGTCATTCCGTTGTTATTGCAATAGTCTAAGATACCAGATAAGGTTTTATGCTTATAAACAATCTCGGCATTTAAAATTCCTGTTTCGTCTCTTAAATCGCCTCCTCCTATACTATAAACACACCACGAGTCGACAACATTTTGATTATTATCGATAGCTTCAAACAACATTCCGTTAGGATGTAGCGGTAACTCTTTCTCAGGAACCCAAACTATCTCAACCTTATGTGGCGAAAAAGTTTTTTCGATGGCAACATCAGTATGGTGTCCTTTCCCAGTAGCAGCCAAACTACCATATAAGGTAGTCCGAAAGTTTTTTATTGATGGGTTTCTTTTTACAAAGATAGAACAAGCTCTAACAGGTCCAATAGTATGACTGCTTGAAGGACCATACCCGATCTTATATATTTCTTTTATTGATTGCATATTAGTTATTTATGATTTTTTATATGCAAATCTAAAAAAACTCTATCTCGATGCAAAATTAAATGAGATACTTAAAAAAACAATTATTATTTGTTATCCTCTGATACTAAATATAAAATAAGAAAACCTATGTTTCTAAAACATATCCGGACAGTATTGTTTAGACAATTTAAATAAAAAATCCAAGTGATTATTACTTAGATTTAATTTCGTTAGAGAGTAATGATTAATTTTTTATGCGTTCGAAATGAACATTATCAACGTTATCTTTCAAGAATTTACCTGAAGAAAAGATAATTTTTGTGCTCTTAATTTTACTTGTATTAAAATCATCTTTGTTTTCGCAACTTAACGACAAACGGAACGTGCCTAGGTCGCCTAGCTTTACCGATTGCCCATCGAGCAAATACTTCGGAATTTGATCTACTAGGGTTTCTAATACATTGCTTATGTCTCCGCGTGTTAACGACGATTTGTCTTCGATATCTTTGCTGATATCACGAAATGTTTTTTTCTCTTGCGGTACAAGTGACGCATAATGTTTTTTGGATGTAAAGGATTGCCTCTTTCGATTAGTTTATACTTCAGCATTTTTATTAGGGTTATATTGATAATAGGCTAGATGTATAAATATATTTTCTGAAAGCAAAATTTATTTTGTATAAATACTTGACTAAATAACTAATCATTATGTTTTTGTCTTTTCTTCAGTACATCATTAAATTTCTATCAGTATGTTATTACACTTTTGTCAGTACATAAGAAAACAAACTACCGATAGTTGAGATGCTGATAACCGATTGTTTAAAACAAACGTTCGGTTTCGATTATAAATATTTCTTGATAAGGGATGTATTATCCTCTGTGGGTTATCAAAAATGTTTATTTCGAAATAAAATGTAAGGTTTTGGCTAATCGAAGATGAATAGATTTTGCTGAGTGGGGGGCTATCTATTCAAAATATATTGAAAATAGCTCCCAGCTAGCGCGAGCTTGTAGCTCGTGCTCTGCGAAGGGGTGAATTTTAGTTTTTAATTGTTGGTTTTGTTTCGAAAACTTTGATATAAAAGAAATACACCGATTAAAACAAACGGAATACTTAACCATTGTCCCATATTAAATGTCATTCCTTGTTCGAATCGCACTTGATCTTCTTTTATAAACTCAACAAAAAACCGAACAGTAAATAAAATTATTAAGAACAAACTAAAAATTAAACCTTGCTTTACTTCTGGTCCCTTTTTACGATAAGTTCTGAACAATAAAATAAATATAAACAAATACGAAATGGCCTCGTAAATCTGAGTAGGATGTTTAGGCAAGTTTTGTCCGTCTCTTAAAAAAACAACACCCCAAGGCAAATTGGTTACTGTACCATAAATTTCGGAGTTCATAAAATTACCCATTCGGATAAAGAAACCCGCCAAAGCAACTACTATAACTATGCGGTCTAAAATCCATAGATAGGCTTTTTTATTTTTTTTGGCGAAGAAATATAATGAAAGTAATATTCCGATTGCGGCTCCATGGCTGGCAAGTCCTCCGTGCCATATCATTAAAATCTCGATAGGGTGACTTAAATAATAATCGGGTTGATAAAATAAACAATGACCTAAACGAGCCCCCAAAACAGTCCCTACAGCCATATAAATTGTTAGCTTGTCTAACAACTCAACAGACAAATTTTCTTTCTGAAATATTTTCTGCATTATTTTATATCCAAAGAAAAACGAAGCTGCAAAAAGAAGCCCATAATATCTTATCGAAAATATCCAAATCTTTACTATTTCAGGATCTAAATCCCAATTAATATAATTTAATACCATTTACAGAGATTTTTAATGCTTCGCAAAAGTATAAAAAATAACATTTTTACCACTCATTTTGATGTTCTTTTGGTATTATGCCATTTGCCAAATGATAATTCGACTCTTGATATAAATAACACATGCACTTAAAAATAAATTAAGTTTTACGATTCTGTTTCTTTAATGTAAAGAAACTTTTTAAGTTTGTACTTTGTAATTTTTTATACCAAAACAATGAACTTGAATGTGAATAAAAATATATCGTTATTTATTATACTAATAATCTTTTTTGCTGCATGTGCTCGAATGGGAAGTATAACAGGAGGACCTAAAGACGAACAACATCCTTTGATCGTGAAAATCAACCCTCCAAACTATACAACAAACTTCGACTCGAAAACAGTTAAAATAACGTTTGACGAATTTATTCAGTTAAAAGATCTTAAAAAGAATCTGATTATTTCGCCTATAATGGACGAAAAGCCCATAATAATGGCTAAAGGGAAAGATCTGGTTATTAAATTTCAGAGCGAACTTAAAGATTCTACTACTTATAATATATATTTCGGAAATTCGGTTCAGGATTTTAACGAAGGAAATCCTATCGAAAATTTCCAATATATTTTTTCGACAGGCGAATATGTCGACTCAATGTCGGTTCAAGGGCAGGTATTAAATTCGTTTAATCTATTACCCGAAGAAGAAGTACTTGTTATGTTGTATCATAGCAAAGAAGATTCGATTCCGTTTAAAGAAAAGCCTAACTACATATCGAAAACAAACAAAAAGGGATTATTTCGGATAAATAATATCAAACTTGATGATTATAAACTTTTCTGTTTACACGATCAGAATAAAAATTACATTTATGATATGCCTGACGAAAAAATTGCTTTCATCGATTCGCTTATAAGTTTCGAGCTGATTACACAAACAGTTGTCGATACCATATTTAATAAAGATACATTGGTGTATCCGAATACAAAACACAAAAAACAAGCTAGTATCGATACTATAATAGAAAGAACCGAACAGGTTTATACTATTCCTGATTTAACACTAATGTTGTTTAAAGAAGACCAAAGAGTTCAATATTTGTCAAACTACAAACGCGACAATAAAGAAAAAATCGAACTGTTTTTTAATAAGCCTATAAAAGATAGTATCGAATTTAAACTTTTAGACACTACTATTAATAACAATTGGTTTATAAAAGAAGCAACCCCAAACAATGATAGCATTGTTTTTTGGTTAGTTGATCAGACACTATCGTATATCGAAAAATTAGATTTTACTTTAGGTTATCAGAAAGAAGATTCGAACCTAGTATATCAATGGACTATTGATACACTAAATATGAAATATTACCCAAAAGCAAAACCTAAGAAAAAAACAAAACAGCCTAGTTTAAAATACACTATAAATATTAATAACGATAAGCTTGATTTAAATAAGAATATTAATTTGGTTTTCGATAAACCAATCGATTATATCGACGAATCAAATATCTACCTATTCAATATAGTTGATTCTTTAGAGTATCCTATAAATTTCAGAATTGAAAAAGTAGAAGGCAAATTACGTCAATATCAAATTGTGAATAATTGGCTCGAAGATTCGACATATACTTTAGAAATATATCCTGGAGCTTTTACTAATATAACAGAAAGTACAAACGATACTTTAATTACTAAATTTAAAGTTCGAAAATTAGATTCTTACGGTAAATTCTTAGCTAACATAACAGGTAGCGACTCTACATTTCAGACAATAGTACAGTTGATCGAACAAAAAAAGGAAAAGGAAATTGTACTACACGAAAAAATCATACAATCAGATCAAGTTGTAGAGTTTGATTATTTAAATCCCCAAAAATATATCCTAAAAGTAATATTAGATAAAAACAAAAATGGGAAATGGGACGAAGGGAATTATTTAAAACACGTACCACCCGAAGAGGTTCTATACTATGAGAAAGAAACAAAAGTGAGAGCCAATTGGGATATTAAAACAGATTTAAATTTAAAAAAACAATAAAATTATGTCAGTATTGTTAGAGTTTGCTATGTTTCCAACAGACAAGAAAGATGGAGATAGTGCAAGTGATTCGGTAAGTAAAGTAATAAAAATGATAAAAGATAGTGGTGTTAGCTATAAATTAACAGCTATGGGAACGATTATCGAAACTGAAACTTTGTCCGAGGCCTTGACAATTGTCGATAAAGCGTATAAAGTTCTTGAGCCATTGACGAATAGGGTTTATTCTACAATAAATATTGATATTCGTAAAGGAAAAAGTAATCGAATCGAAAAAAAGATACAATCAATCGAATCCAAAATAGGCGAAGTTTGTAGGTAAGCAGACGTTATTAAAATTTTATAATAAAAACACATTGAACTTTTTTGTTTTGTCGGTGTTATTAGCTTGAAATAAACTATTTATAACCTAATAAATCAAAGCTATGACAAAACAATTACTAATTATTGCTATGTGCATGCTTTTGCCCTCTTCTATTCTTGCACAAGAAAAAGTTAAAATTGACTTAAGAAACACTCTATCCTCTTCTACCATTAAAAACTATCAACAAAAAAGTAATGGATTAAGATTTGAAGAAACGATTACTTACATCGAATTACAAGAACAACAAACAAAGAAAGGTTCTTTCTTACATCTAAGCTCTGATAAAACATTAAGAAGCTATAATGTAGGAAAACCTCAGTTACCTGTTATAACCAAACTGATTGAGGCTCCCTTAAATACAGTTGCGAAGGTGAAAATAATTAATTATACCGAGGAAATTATAACTCTGAGTGATTACAATTTAGAGAAACAAATACTTCCTGCTCAACCTTCGGTTTCGAAAAGCGACGATCCTCAAAACCTTCCCTTTTATAAGGATAAACAGGTATACAAACAAAACAGTTTCTATAAAGAAGAAATTGTAAAGGTAGAAGACAAAGGATATATGCGTGATAAACATATTGTTTATATCGAAGTATCACCTTTTCAGTACAACCCTGTAAGCAATACAATTAAAGTATTAAACAATATTGAGTACGAGATTCAATTTACAGTATCTCCTAATCCTATCTCAATTAAACCTTCTGTTCTACAGTCGCCTTTTTTTGATAATATACTACCAACTGTGAATAAATCTCAGAAAACAATAGGGGGAATGACTGGTCCTATAAAATATGTTATTGTTTCTCACAGAATGTTCGAGAATTCGCTACAACCTTTTATTAAATGGAAAATTTCTAAAGGGTTTAAAGTTGTTGTTGCTTATACCGACGATCCTAATGTAGGAAATACAACAACATCAATAAAAGCATACTTAAAAAATTTATATGAGAACCCACAAGATAATATTGCTCCTACTTTTGCATTACTTGTTGGAGATGTACAGCAAATACCTTCTTTTTCAGGGACAACAGGAACTCATGTTACCGATTTATATTATTTCGAATACACAAACGATAAATTACCCGAAGTATTCTACGGACGTTTCTCTGCAACATCGGTAGCTGAACTACAACCTCAGATAGATAAAACTCTCGAAGTTGAGAAATATCAAATGCCTAATTCATCGTATCTAGATAATGTTGTTTTGGTTGCTGGGGTTGATGCTAATTTTGCTCCTCAGTGGGGTAATGGATTTGTAAACTATTCTAATCAATATTATACGAATACAAATAATGGTATAAATTCGTATTTCTATTTGTACAATGACAATAGTGGAGTAATGGATTCTTCTGATCCAGCAGCAGCAGCTTCTATCAGATCATATATTAATGCTGGAGTATCAATTGCTAACTATACAGCGCATTGTAATTCTAGCGGATGGGGTAATCCACAGTTCTTTAATAATCATGTCTCATCAATGACAAATGCAAATAAATACCCTCTTATGATTGGGAATTGTTGTTTGTCGAATAAGTTTAATGACAATTCGTGTTTTGGAGAAACTCTTCTAAGAGCTGCTAATAAAGGTGCTGTTGGATATATCGGAGCATCAAATAACTCGTTGTGGAACGAAGATTATTATTGGGGAGTGGGTTTAGCTTCTATTTCGGCTAATCCAACATACCAAAATAGTGGATTAGGCTCGTACGATAGATTTTTTCATTTAAATGGCGAAGCTAAAGATGATTGGTATACAACTCAAGGACAAATTTTTGTTGCAGGAAATTTAGCTGTCGAAGCTTCTAGCTCTAGTAAAAAAGCTTATTATTGGGAGATATATCACTTAATGGGAGATCCATCTCTTTGTCCTTATGTTAAAATTCCTGAGGTAATAAATGCAGTTTTTGATTCACAAATAAACTTAAATGCTACTAATTTTCAGGTTCAATGTGAAGCAGATGCTTATGTTGCTATCTCGCAAAATGGAGTTTTGTTAGATGCTAAATTTGCGCCTAATACAGGAAATGTAGAACTTTCTTTCGACGAAATTTCAACTACAGATAGTGTAAAATTAGTTATTACCAAGCAGAACAAACAACCTAAAACAACCATTATTCCAGTTATAAATCCTACATATCCTTACATATATGTTAGGAATGTTATTGTTTGCGATAGCTTAAGTAATAATGATGGAGAGATAAGTTGTGGAGAATCTATCTATTTGCGTCTAGAAATTCAGAATAGCTCAGATTTTAATGCAACAAATGCAATTGCGGCTATATCAACATCCGACACAAATGTTATAATAGTTGATAGTCTTGAAAACATTGGCGTTGTGAATAAACAGAATTATCTGACTGTAGAATCAGCATTTAGAATTAATTTCGGATCATATTTCACAAACCAACAAGAGGTTCTATTTAACATTAATTTAAGTTGGGAAGATAGTACAAGTAATAACTACCAAAAAGCAAAAAATTATACTGTTAGGGTTAAAGCTCCCGAATTACGTATAAACAATTTCTCAATCAATGATAGCACTGGAAATAATGATGGTGTTCTTGATTCCGGAGAAAATGCAAAATTTGTAATAGAGGTAGAAAACTTTGGAGCAGACCCAATTCAAGGAGTTTTCGGCGAAATTGTCAGTATTACCGGAAATAATAATATTACTATTTCCAATAGTACAAGTAGTACTGTTAATTTAGGTGTAAATCAAACTCAAAGTTTAATGTTTAATGTTTCTTTAAGTAGTCAACAAAGTCAACAAGATTCTATAAGTATAAACTTTAGAGTGAGAGAAAATACTTTCAATTTCTATACAGCCGAACGTACAATGCAAACAGTTTTGTGTAAACAAAGTTCTCATTTAATATCAGAAACAGGCAATTATTCTGTCCCAAACAAAGGAATTTTATTCTTTGACTCGGGGGGTGAATCTCAAAATTATGACAATAACGAAGATTATACAGTATCTTTTACACCTCAAGATAATAGCAAAAAGCTTACTGTGAACTTTCTTAATTTTAATTTAGAGAGCCATTCTTCTTGTTCATATGACTATTTATCGGTTTACGATAGTACAGTTGTAGATGCATCAAAACTTATAGGTAAATATTGTGGAAGTAATTCTCCTGGAGTTCTGAAAGCAACAAATACATTAGGAGCTTTAACCTTTGTTTTTCATTCCGATTACAGTGTTACAAAAAATGGATGGAAAGCTGAAATAATACCAACAAACAAAGGAGCTTTTAATGTATCATTCAATATTACAGATACAGAAGAAAATCCTATCCAAAATGCCAATATAAGAATTAATTCGAAGTCAGCGATAACAAATAATAATGGTAATGCTTATGTATATAGTATCGATCCTTCAGATGCCATTAATTACACAATAACAAAAGAAGGATATGAAGATGTAAATGGAAGCTTAAATATAAATAATGAAGATGTAAGCGTTCAAATACAAATGTTGTTAGCTGCAACTGGTAGTATTGATAAGACAAAAACTCAAGAGTTTAAGGTTTATCCAAATCCTAATAACGGAGTATTCTCTATTGAGTTCTTTGATCAGTCGTACAATAAAGATTATGTAGTAAAGATATATAACTCTTTAGGAACACTTGTTTACTCAAATAAAATACAGAAAAAACAATTACATACTGTTGATATATCTGATAATCCACAAGGTACTTATATTTTAATAATCGAATCAGAAAATAAGAATATTGTAAACAGATATTTAATAGTTAAATAATAAATATATACCGGAATAAAAGTTTCATTTTAAAACGAATGTTTTTATTCCGGTATTTTTTAGATCTTTAGGCTCTTACCAGTATGCAATGAGCAACGATAAACGAAGATTTATACACAGCCTACTCTTTCCTGGATTTTTCCTTATTGTTATTTGGACGATAAAACTTACAGAAAAGGTTCTTTATGTTAATTTTTCTAACCTAGGAATATATCCTCTTAAGCTTAAAGGTTTATTGGGAATATTAACAGCTCCATTAATTCATGCTGATTTTGAGCATCTTATTACGAATAGTATTCCTGTTTTATTACTAAGTACAGGGATATTTTATTTTTATAAAAGAATTGCTTATAAAGTATTTTTTCTAAGCTATTTTATAACTAATATTTGGATTTGGTTAGGAGCCAGATATGCTTATCATATTGGAGCCAGTGGATTAATTTATAGCTTTGCTTCGTTTTTATTCTTTAGCGGAATTCTTCGGAAAAACATTAAATTAATAGCTGTTTCGTTATTAGTTGTATTTTTATATGGTAGTATGATTTGGGGGCTGCTTCCTATTCAGCCACAAATATCATGGGAATCTCACTTAATGGGAGCTATTTCAGGATTAGTATTAGCTGTTTATTTTAAAAACCATATGCCTGAAAAAACAATATATAGTTGGGAGTTGGATGATGACGATGACGATGAGTCTGGTAAAAAATATTGGGAAATTGATGATGATACAAATGAAACAGATTTTATTTAAAAATAACTTTTTTTGTACGTTTTTTAATTACAATAATCTAGTTTTGACTATAAATATATACAGTTTAAAATTGTAAAGACAATAAGGGAATAGCATAAATAACTAAGAAATAAAATATAAGAAGAAAATGAAAATTAAGACATTAATCGCTTTTTTAATTGTTAATTTAGGTTTAGCAAGCCATATTCTTGCTCAAGAAAAGAGTCCTACACAAATAGGTATGGCTAGTTTTTATGCCGACAAATTTGAAGGAAAAACAACTTCTAATGGTGAAATATATTATCATATAAAAAAAACAGCTGCACATAGAACGTTGCCATTCGGAACAATTGTTAAGGTTACAAATCTGAAGAATAACAAATTTATAGTGGTAAGAATAAACGATAGAGGTCCTTTTACCGATAATAGAATAATTGATTTATCAAAATCGTCTGCACAAAAATTAGATTTTGTAAAAGAAGGCATAGCTAAAGTCAAAGTTGAGGTTATTGCAAATACATCCAATTTGCCAGATAAGAAACCTATTAAACAAATAATTTCTGGCTCAACTTACTATAAACTAGATTCTAAATTGGAAAAACCTAAAGGCAAAGGCATACAAATTGGCAGTTACTCTGATGATGAAAGTATTATTAAACAAATAGCGAATTTAAAATTAGATACGAAACAGAATATTTATATAGAAATTGCTAAAGTAAAAGATCAAAAAGTTTATCGAGTAATTGTCGGAAACTTGGTAGATTTAGAAGAACTTACGAAACTAAAAAAATCATTAAAAAAGAAGTTTCCCGATTGTTTCATTATTGAATATAAATAATTCTTATTTCATGTGCTTAAAAAACGATCTTTCAAAAAGTAGTATATAAGTAACACCTATTGTTATTGCCGAATCGGCTAGATTAAATACAGGTCTGAAGAATAAGAAATCTTCGTTTGCCCAAAAAGGGAACCAACTAGGGTAATGGCCTTTTAATATAGGAAAATATAACATATCAACAACTCTTCCCTGAAACCAAGTTGTATATCCTCCTCCGGCAGGCATAAAATCGGCTACTTGATAAAAGCTTTCATTAAAAATAACTCCATAAAAAATACTATCAATAATATTTCCAAGAGCTCCTGCCATAATTAAAGCAATGCTAATAATAACCATCTTAGGGGCTTTTTGCTTTATTAGAGTTCTTAAATACCATCCGATTCCTGTAACTGCTGCAATTCTAAAAAATGTAAGTAAAAATTTTCCTTTCGTTCCCCAAAACTCCATTCCAAAAGCCATCCCATTATTTTCAGTAAAGTGAATAATAAACCAATCACCTAATATTTTATATTCCTGACCTAAAATCATGTGTGTTTTTATCCAAATCTTTAATGCCTGATCTAAGATTAAAACAATAAGTATTACTAATACAGATTTAATTGTGATTGATTTCATTGTTATTCAATTTAATTGGGCGTAAAACTATTAAAAAGAGATGAAAAATAAAAAATGATTGAATCTTTTTGATTCAATCATTTTTAGATATAATTAATTTGATTTTAACGTTGATTTTGTTTTGCTTCGATACTTAAAGTAGCATGTGGAACAGCTCGTAATCTTTCTTTAGAAATTAATTTACCTGTTTCTCTGCAAATTCCATAAGTTTTATTTTCAATACGAACTAAAGCAGCTTGTAAATGTTTAATGAATTTCTGCTGACGTTGAGCCAATCTTCCTGCTTCTTCTTTTGATAAAGTAGCAGCTCCTTCTTCTAAGACTTTAAACGTAGGAGAAGTATCTTGCGTATCATTACTTTCACTATGAGTAATGGTTTTTCTCAAAATATCAAAATCTACTTGAGCTTTCTCTAATTTTTGAGTAATGAGTTCTTTAAATTCTATTAACTCTTCATCCGAATATCTTGTCTTTTCCGCCATAATTCATCATTTTTTAAAATGTTTCTAAAGATAAGAAAATTTTCTTTCCGAAAAAGTAAAGCTTAGCTTATCCTACTTATTTTGATGTTTGTTTTAATTCCTTCTTCAATTTCTACGGAATGAGCGTCATTTTGTTCAAATGCATCAATTAAATTAATTGATTTAGCTAAAGTTTGAGTTCCAATATAAGATTCGAATTTCTTAATAGCATCATTTATTAAGTCATGTTTTTGTATTTGAACATTGATTTTATCTGTTACATCAAAATTGCTTTCTTTTCGTATATTTTGAATACGATTAATAAATTCGCGAGCTATACCTTCTTCGCGAAGCTCTTCTGTTACATTAATATCAAGAGCAACAGTAAGTCTTCCATCGTTTGCAACCAACCAACCTGGGATATCTTCAGATGTAATTTCAACATCTTCTAATGAAAGTTTAATTTCTTCGTCATTAATATTTAACTCAAATGAATTGTTTCGTTCAAATGCAACAATGTCTTCTTGTGTCATTTTAGCTACAGCCTGCGAAATCTGTTTCATCAATTTTCCATATTTGGGACCTAGAGTCTTAAAGTTTGGCTTTATTTTTTTGACTAAAACACCTGTTGTATCAGTAATGTATTCAACATCTTTAACATTTACCTCGCTAAGAACTAAACTTCTTACAGCTTCAAAATTATCTTGTAATGATTTATCTAAAATAGGGATCATTATTTTACTTAGTGGCTGACGAACCTTTATACTTACCTTACGGCGCAATGCTAAAATCATAGAAGAAACCCGCTGAGCAATATCCATTTGTTCTTCTAAAACAGAATCGATATAATCTGAATTGCACTTAGGGAAATCAGCAATATGAACAGACTCTGTTTTATCAATGCCAGAAATCTTATTTAAGTCCGTAAAGATTTGATCTGCAAAAAATGGAGCTATCGGAGCCATTAAACGAGATACTGTTTCTAAGCAATTATAGAGTGTTTGATAAGCAGCAATTTTATCTTTCGAGTATTCACCTCCCCAATATCT
>JAKSCO010000329.1 GCA_022360575.1 Bacteroidales bacterium
CAGTATCGCGAGTTAGAGGCTTTTGCTAAGTTCGGATCTGATTTAGATGCTGCGACAATTGCTGTTTTAGATAAAGGAGCTAAGAATGTTGAAATATTGAAGCAAGCCCAGTATAGTCCTATGCCTGTTGAAAAGCAAATAGCGATAATTTATTGTGGAACAAAAGGACTTTTAAAAGATGTTTTGTTAGAAAATACAAAGCAGTTCGAAAGAGATTATCTAGATATTCTTGAGATGCAACATTCAAATGTTCTTGAAACGTTAAAGTTGGGGAAATTAACAGAACAAGTAATTCAAAAACTGGAAGAGGTAGCTCAAGAGGTATCAACAAAATATAAGGTTAGTTAGTCGTTGATTTATATAGAAGATGAGTAATTTAAAAGAAATAAGAACGAGAATAGCTTCTGTAAAGTCGACAAAGCAAATAACGAGTGCCATGAAAATGGTTTCTGCTGCTAAGTTAAAAAAAGCACAAGATGCTGTAATTAACTTAAGGCCATATGCCGAAAAATTACATCATATACTGTTTGATATTAATCAATCGATAAAACAAGAAGACGAAAATATATATTCTAGAAAAGGAATAAAAAAGTCTGTTCTTATCGTTTCTGTTACTTCTAATAAAGGTCTTTGTGGTGCTTTTAATGCTAACGTATCAAAGCAAGTATCAAGGCTTATAAATGATGATTTAATCCGCAAATATGAGCGTGAAAATATATGGATTTATTCTATAGGGAAAAAAGGAACAGAATTTTATCAGGCAGGTAAGTTCAATATATTCAAATACAATAACGAAATTTTAGATAAGCTAAATTTTGATAATGCAGTTCCCTTAATCGAAGAGATTATGAATTGTTATGTAACAAAACGATTTGATAAAATAGTTGTTGTATATAATCGATTTAAGAATGCAGGAGTTCAAATATTAAAAACAGAAAAATATTTGCCGATAGAACTACCCAAGGGAGATGTTTTAGATGAGCATATGAACTATATTTTTGAACCAACAAAAGAGAATATAATACATGAACTAATACCTAAATCATTAAAAATACAACTTTACGATGTGTTGTTGGAGTCATTAGCTGCTGAGCATGGAGCTCGAATGACAGCAATGCATAAAGCTACAGATAATGCAACTGCTTTAATTCGCAATCTACAATTGCATTATAACAAAGCCAGACAAACAGCAATAACGAATGAAATCCTTGAAATTGTGGGTGGTGCTGAAGCCTTAAGCAAATAAAATAGTAAAATATTTGATTTTTGCTTTTTCTTTTCAGAACTTTGACTAACCGTTCATTCAAAACGATTTTATTTTAACCAACTATCCAATTATAAGTATTATGTCGCCACGAACACCAGAGAAATTTGAAGAAATCAGAGAAGAAAAAAAAGAACTTATACGTCAGGTTGCTTTAAAACTATTTGCTAATAATGGATATCATTCAACTCCAATTAGTCAAATAGCTAAAGAAGCAGGTATTTCAAAGGGTTTATTATACAATTATTTTAAGAACAAAGAAGATCTGTTGTCAAACCTTTTCAATTCTATTGCAAATCGCATAATAAATATCCTTGATCCTAATCACGATGAGATTATTACTCCAGAAGAAGCTGAAAGTTTTTTCGATCGGTTTTTTGAGATGCTTACTACAAATCCTGAAGAATGGAGGTTTTTTTATCAATTAACAATTCAACCTAAAGTATTAGAATTAATATTGAATGAGAATATGATTAGTAGAGCTCAGAAAAATCAGCAGCTTATGTTTAATTTTTTCGAAGCTCAAAACTTCAAAGATCCAGAATTGGCTGTTGTTTTGTTTTCGTCAATTTTTAAGGGTTTTACATTAATGTATGCATATGCACCAGAAATGTATACGAAAGAACTAACGAATAAGCTAAAACAACAAATGAAGACTATGTTTATTAAGCAAAATAAAGATGATATAGAGAAAGCAGGAGATATGACGATAATTTAGATTTTAACTTTTTATAAAATACCAAATTATGAAAGCAAAATTAGCTTTAATCACTTTATTACTCTTTTCAATATTTACCAAAGCGCAAACAGCAAGCGAAATAATAAAGAAGGCTGATGAAAAGTGGAATGGTGAAAAATCAAATCAAAGTTCAATGACTATGACAATTTTGCGTCCTACGTGGAAACGCACAGTTAAATTTAAATCGTGGGTTTTAGATCGTGACTATTCAATGACCCTGATTACTTCGCCAGATAAAGAAAAAGGACAAAGTTTTTTGAAACGTAAAACTGAGATGTGGCATTGGCTTCCGGGAATAAATCGTATGATAAAATTGCCTCCGTCGATGATGGGAAATGGATGGATGGGATCTGATTATACAAACGATGATATATTAAAAGAATCATCGATGGTTGTAGATTTCACCCATAAATTATTAGCTACAGAAGAAATTGATAATACTTCCTGTTGGAAGATAGAGATGCTTCCGAAAGAAGATGCAGCTGTAGTTTGGGGTAAAGTTATTCGGTGGATTAGCAAAGATGAATATTTAATGCTTCGATCAGAGTATTACGATGAAGATGAGTATTTGGTAAAGACAGAACTGGGAAGCGAGATAAAAATAATAGATGGAAGAAAAATACCAACTAGGATAGAAGTGATTCCTGCTGATAAAGAAAACCAAAAAACGGTACTCGAAATTAATCATGTGAAATTTAATGTAAGTATTTCTAACTCTTTTTTTTCTCAGCAAAATATGAAGAAATTAAGATAAGTGCTATGTATGTACAATCGTAAAGATTTATGAGAAGTCTGTGTGACCGAATAATAAATTAAAATATAAACGAATGAGAAAATTACAAATGGCATGGCGAAACTTGTGGCGGAATAAACGTAGGACATTTATTACCATCGCTTCTATATTTTTTGGAGTGCTAATTGCCACAACAATGAGTTCGATGCAGGAGGGAACTTTTGGAAATATGATTGACATGTCGGTAAAGTTGTCGTCAGGGTATTTTCAAGTTCAACATCCCGATTTCAATGAAAATAAGTCGATAAATAATGTTTTTTCTATTCCGGATAATTTGGATCAGACATTACAGGATATTCCTGAAATAACGGTAATATCCAAAAGATTACAATCTTTTGCTTTGCTTTCGTCTGGATTAACTACTCGTGGAGGAATTGTTCTTGGGATTGATCCGGATAAGGATCGTTTAATATCAAATTTCCAGAATTGGATTTCGGAGGGAGAATTCCTGAAACCAAACGATAGGAGTGTTCTGCTTACATACAATATTGCAAAGCATTTAAAAATAGGAGTAAACGATA
>JAKSCO010000168.1 GCA_022360575.1 Bacteroidales bacterium
CACACATTCTACGTCCAAAGTTATAAGCGTTATCGCGATGTATTAATGTCGATAAAGCATCAACCATTTCACCGTTTAATAATATATCTAAACGAGCAAGACTTGCGCGTTCATAACCTATCTGATGATAATCAAAAGAAGCATATCCTCGTGAAATACTTTTTAATTTATCATAAAAATCAAATACGATTTCTGCTAGAGGCATTTCAAAC
The DNA here is from genome assembly GCA_022360575.1 of Bacteroidales bacterium. GTDB lineage: Bacteria > Bacteroidota > Bacteroidia > Bacteroidales > UBA12077 > UBA12077. The sequence continues at coordinate 213 of JAKSCO010000168.1, forward strand.
GATACTTCAACTCTGTCGTTTGGTAAATAAACCTGATTCTTTAGTATTCCTCGTTTCTCAATACATAGTTTCATTACTTGACCTACATATTCAGTTTGAGATATAATTTGTGCTCGTATATATGGTTCTTCAATGTAATCAATTTGAGTTACATCGGGCAATCCCGATGGATTATGTACATCCATTATTTCGCCTTTTGTAGTGTATGCTTTGTACGAAACATTGGGTACTGTTGTTATTACATCCATATCAAATTCGCGATCTAAGCGCTCCTGAATAATTTCCATATGAAGTAATCCCAAAAATCCACAACGAAATCCAAAACCTAATGCTGCCGACGATTCGGGTTCGAAAGTTAACGAAGCATCGTTTAGCTGTAGTTTCTCCATCGATTCGCGTAAATCTTCGTAATCATCAGAGTCAACAGGGTAAATACCAGCAAAAACCATAGGTTTAACATCTTCGAAACCTTCAATAGCTTTATCGCAAGGATTTTCTTTTGTTGTTAAAGTATCTCCAACTTTTACTTCCTTTGCTGTTTTTATTCCCGATATAATATAACCTACATCGCCTGCTTTTAGCTCTTTTCTTGCTTCTTGTTTATATTTTAATACACCTATTTCGTCGGCATAATATTCTTTGCCTGTAGCAACAAATTTTACTAAATCGCCTTTGCGTATTGTTCCGTTCTGAATTTTAAAATAAGCCTCGATACCTCTATATTGGTTAAATACCGAGTCGAAAATAAGTGCTTGCAACGGAGCTTTAGGATCGCCCTTAGGTGCAGGTACTTTATTTACAATAGCCTCAAGAAGATTGTCGACACCAAGCCCTGTCTTTCCACTAGCTCCAATAATGTCTTCTTCTTCGCAGCCTATTAGTTCAATAATTTGATCTTTTACTTCGTCGGGCATTGCAGCATCCAAGTCCATTTTGTTAAGTACCGGAATAATTTCTAAATCGTGCTCCATTGCCAAGAAAACATTCGAAATTGTTTGGGCCTGCACACCCTGAGTAGCATCTACTATAAGTAGTGCTCCTTCGCAAGCAGCAATAGATCGAGAAACTTCGTACGAAAAGTCAACATGCCCAGGAGTATCAATTAAATTTAGAATATAATCTTTACCCTGATGCTTATAATTCATTTGTATAGCATGACTCTTAATCGTTATACCACGTTCTCGTTCTAAATCCATATCATCTAACAATTGATCTTGATATTCGCGATCAGAAACCGATCCGGTTGCTTGTAATAATCTGTCGGCTAAAGTACTTTTACCGTGATCAATATGTGCAATGATGCAAAAATTTCGTATGTTATCCATATAAGTATAATATTATCGTCCACTGTTTTACAATCGCAAAACAAAAAAGTTTTGCAATGTGCAAAGATAAATAATAATTGGAATGTACTTTAATGTTTGAGTCTTAAAGTTAACGAACATTTATGTCCGAAATAACTTTTAATAAACCTATAAAAATTCGTGCTTATCAATCATTCAAGTTTGAGATACTATCATATTTTGCCAGCTTATACCAAAAGAACATCAAAATGAGTGATAAAAATGTTTTTTGCCTTAGCTATTGCCAAAAAAGACTTAGGTTATTTTTTACTTTTTTGTCGCGTTTAAGACAAAAATTATTCATTTTTATAAATCCTTTATTTTGAAATTCATTTGGTATTAGACTCAATCTTTATTAGTCAAATCAATAAAATGTAAAGGTTAGGGGCAAGGCTATTAGCTTATAAATTCAAAGAATTATTTGTGTTTTTTATAATATTTATTCATTAATTTCCCCTCTTAAACACCTACTTTAAAATATTATTTTTTATCTATGAATAACGAGACTATAATTAACAATACCATAGCATTTGTAAAAGAAAAACTCGATGGAGAAAGTTCAGGACACGATTGGTGGCACATTTACAGGGTGTGGAATCTTGCTAAAAAATTACAAAATCAGATAGGAGGAAATATCTTTATTATTGAACTTGCTGCTCTTTTGCACGACATTGCCGATTGGAAGCTTCATGAATCAGAAGAACAAGGTATGATAATAGTCGAAACTTGGTTATTATCACAAAACATTGACGAAAATTCATTAAACCACATCTTATCTATAATAAAGAAAGTTTCATTTAAAGGGGCTGGAGTTAAAGACAACATGAATACAATAGAGGGAAAAATAATTCAAGATGCAGATAGATTAGATGCAATTGGAGCTATTGGTATAGCCAGGACATTTGCTTTTGGAGGGAAATTCGGAAATGAAATGTTTAATCCCAACATAAAAGTTAAACTTCATAATAGTTTCAGTGAATATAAGAAATCGAAAGGGACTACAATCAATCACTTTTATGAAAAATTATTACTTTTAAAAGATCGAATGAATACTCAAGAAGCAAAACAAATAGCTTATGAACGGCACATATTTATGGAAACGTTTTTATCAGAATTTATGGACGAATGGAACGCTATTAAGTAAAAAAATGATTACGCTTTTTAAAGATTTCTTAAATTTATTTTTCCCCGATTTATGTCTTGCCTGTAATTCGCATTTACTAAATAATGAAAAACTTATTTGTTTCAAATGTTTATTCGAATTACCCAAAACACAATTCCATAAAAACCCCAACAATCCTGTTGCCATGTTGTTTTGGGGTCGAACAAAAATAGAAATGGCAACCGCTTTTTTTTACTTTAATAAAGGAAGTAAATATCAGGACATGATGCATAAATTTAAATACAATGGATACAAAGAAATTGGTTTGGTTTTGGGAGAGTATTTAGGAGTAAATATAACCGAAAGCCCTTTTAATAATATTGATGTAATAATTCCAGTTCCTTTACATAAAAAGAAATTTAAAAAACGAGGTTATAATCAAAGTTTGTGGATTAGTAAAGGTTTATCACAGGTTTTAAATAAACCTATTAAAACAAATATTTTAATCAGAGCAATTGCAAATACAACACAAACTAAAAAATCGAGATACGAACGCTGGAAAAATGTAGATAATATTTTTACTATAGAGAATAATCAAGAAATTATAGGCAAGCATATCCTGCTTGTCGATGATGTTATTACAACAGGATCTACACTCGAAGCTTGTGCTAATGCTATTTTATCTGTCGAAAATACAAAAGTAAGTATTGCTACATTAGCTGTAGCATAAATTAAAATTCAAAGCAATTTTAAGCTACCACCTTTTTGAGTCGATTCTAAATCCGGCTAAATCTAAAATTCGATCAACTACAGTAACAACAAGATCATTTATTGTTTGTGGGTTTGAGTAAAACGAAGGTGTAGCTGGACAAACAATTCCTCCAGCTAATGTTATTTGTTCCATATTTCGTATATGAGTTAAATTATATGGAGTTTCGCGCGGAACTAAAATCAACTTTCGTCTTTCTTTTAACATTACATCTGCTGCCCGAGTAATTAAATCATCCGAAATGCCATTTGCTATACGTCCTAAAGTTCCCATCGAGCAGGGACAAATAATCATTGTATCAAATTGAGAAGACCCCGAAGCAAAAGGAGCATAAAAATCATCACAGGGATATTCTTTTATCGAATATCTATTAAATTTCTCTTTGGGTAATTCATGTTTCCAAATTTCTTTTGCTGTATTAGAAGCAACCAAAACCAATTCTTTGTATTGGTCTTGTATCTGAAACAATTTATCTTGTAAAACTTTAGCGAAAACCCCTCCGCTTGCCCCACTTAGGGCAATCACAATTTTTCTTTCGTTTTCGGTCATTTGATTTATTTATCTGATAATAAAATGCAAACGTTAATACATTGTTATACTGTCCTCTGTTTAAAAAATATGTCTGATTTCCCGGATGATTTCGAACAGATAAAACCGAATAGTTTAATCGAGCATTAATATATAATTGTTTTGTAAGTCTATATTCAACACCTCCAAATACTGAAAGCTCGAAAGGATCAAACTTTGGGCTAGCCTCTACATTACCTATTCCATCTTTATTTTCTGTCGCTTTTTGCAAATATCCTGGAGCTAAGCCACACTGAATAGTCAATTTATCTAGAGCATAATATTTAATCGAAATGGGCAATTCTATATAATTTAGATTAGACTCATAAAATACTCCTGCTGATTTTTTTGTATTTGAACTACTCCCTTTCTGAGTATATCGTATTTCGAGTTGAGCATCTATTAGCGAACTTATTTGTCTGTTGGTATAAACACCTAAGCACACACCTACTTTATGATACCCACCCCAGTTATCTCCATCTAATTGAGATGCAGACAAACCGCCTAAAATACCTCCATTAAAAGTTTGTGATTGGACATTAACTACTATAAAGAATAAACTAAATAATATAAAATACTTCAATATATTCATTCTGTTTTATTTAAACTATACCTCTCAGACTAAAAGAAGTTTTTGTAAATGTATAAATTAAAAATTAAGCTTAAATAAATTAATGTATTTTATTTAAAAGTCTATATTTGATCTAGTTTTTATTAA
>JAKSCO010000027.1 GCA_022360575.1 Bacteroidales bacterium
AACTAAAATAATGTAAAAATTTTCCATTTGTTAAATTAATTTTATTTTGCGATAAAAGTAGCTATACAATTGTTATGTGATTATTGTTAAGTAATTATCTTTTCTTTAAATCAATGTTAAATTAATATTAAATTAAGAAAATTTAAGATGAAATAAAATAGCAAATCAACGTATTATACCAAATGAATTTCAAAGTGAGGGATTTGTAAAAATGAATAATTTTTGTCTTAGACGCGATGAAAAAGTAAAAGATAGCCGAGTTACCTTGCAACTTTTTTGGCAATGGATAAGGCAAAAAGAAACTTTTTTACCACTCATTTTAATGTTCTTTTGGTATTATTTTTTTCATATGGATCCTCATTATAAAAAACTTAATTACTTTGAAATTCACAGCACTGCTACCGTTATTTTCAATAAAGAACCTAGAAATTGATTTTTGATATTCAAGAGAATACTGAATTGTTTCGAAGAAATAAAACCAAACCTTTTTATTTTAGTCGAAATAAAGCTATTTTTATACATACGAATTTGGTCTTAAAAATATAATCAGCATTATTTTATGAAAAATTACGACATTGTTATCAATCATAGAGGGATCGTTGATTTAAATGTTATTAATTATATTTTACACGAGCTAAAAGGATATATAAAGCATAAAGTAAAAAACAAAATCATACGTAAACGCATTTATACCCTATCTGTAGAATGTTTGGAAAATATTTATAAGCATTCTGATTTAAATACAAAAAAGGATTCATTAACATTAAATTATCCTCCCCGATTTATTATTGAAAAAATTACAGACGATTACATTATCCATATAGGAAACATTATACTAAACAGTAACATAAATACAGTGTTAGCTAAAATCGAAACCTTAAATAAACTCAATCAGGATGAAATTAATGAATTATATAAAAATTCATTATCTGATGGAAAAATATCATCTAAAGGAGGTGCCGGATTGGGACTTATAGTTATGGCTAAAACTACCGGACAAAAAATAAAATACGATTTTGAAAAGATTAATGATAAGTTTTCTTACTTTGCAATGCAGTTAGTAGTTAAAAGTGATTATTTAATATAATAGGTTTATAAGAAATTGATAAAATAGATTCTTTTTTAGTGTAAGCCCCTCATAAAATCATAATAAATGTTTTTTAAAGATAAAGTTATTTGGATTACAGGAGCATCTTCTGGAATAGGAGAAGCTTTAGCCATTGAGTTCGCAAAACAAAAGGCTAAATTAATTATATCTTCGAATCAATTATCAGAATTAGAAAGAGTACAAAAACGATGTTTTAGCTTTACAACCGAATGTCATGTGCTGTATTTAGATATAACAGAAATTGACAAAATGCAGTCAATAACTGAGAAACTAATCTCAAAATTCGATAAAATAGATGTATTGATTAATAATGCAGGCATAAGTCAAAGAGCATTAGTTTGCGAAACACCTCTTGAAGTTGATCGAAAAATAATGGAGATAGATTATTTCGGGACAATTGCCTTAACCAAAACAGTATTACCTTATATGATAGAAAATGGGGGAGGCTATATTGCAGCAACAAGTAGCATATCGGGTAAATTCGGATTTCCTTTACGCTCGGCATATTCGGCAGCAAAACATGCCTTACATGGATTTTTCGAAACTTTAAGAGCAGAGACATACAAGCAGAATATCAAAGTTTTAATTGCATTTCCAGGACGAATAAAAACAAATATCTCGCTGCATGCATTAGACAAAGAAGGAAAACCTCACGGAAAAATGGATGATGGTCAGAATACTGGTATCTCGGCTGAAAAATGTGCCAAGAAATACCTAAAAGCAATACAAAAAGATAAGAAAGAAGTTTTAATTGGGTCTAATGAATTACTAATGGTATATATTCATAAATTTTTACCCAATTTATTTTATAAATTAGCACGAAAAATAAATCCTACATAATAAGTTTTAAAAATGAGTAAATTAATAAGTGGTATTCAACAAATAGGAATTGGTGTATCTAATGTTTACGAGGCATGGAAATGGTACAAAGAAAACTTTGGCATGGATATTCGAATTTTCGAAGATGATACAGTTGCAGAATTAATGTTGCCTTACACTGGAGGCAAACCACATAAAAGACATGCTGCTTTAGCTATGAATATTTCTGGCGGTGGCGGTTTCGAGATATGGAACTACACAAGCCGTACTCCTGTTGCTCCCAATTTTGAAGTTCAATTAGGAGACTTGGGTATTAATGTAGCTAAAATTAAAAGTCTGAATGTAAAAAAAGCTTACGAAGATTTTAAATCTCGCAATGTTGCTATTCTTGGCGATTTATATGAAACACATTTCTTTGTAAAAGATTTATATGGAAATATTTTTCAAGTAGTACAACAAAATGATTACTTTAAAAACACAGGCAAACCCACAGGAGCTGTTGCCGGAGCCATTATAGGTGTAAGCAATATAGAAAATGCTCGGAAAGTATATAGCGATATATTAGGATATGACATTGTTGTTTCTGATAAAGAAGGAACCTTTGATGATTTTAGAAATATTGCAGGAGGAACAAATTGTTTTAGACGAGTATTATTAAAAACCAGTAAAAAACCAGAAGGAAGTTTTAGTCAACTACTTGGCGAAAGCTTTATTGAATTAATTCAAGTGCTAGACAGAGATCCTAAGAAAATTTTCGAAGGGCGATTCTGGGGTGATCTTGGTTTTATTCATTTATGCTACGATATTAGCGACATGAATGATTTAAAGAAAGAATGCGAATCGAAAGGTTTTCCTTTTACTGTAGATAGTTCGGTAAAACACAACGAAGATAATAGCTTTGATATGGGCGAAGCTGCCGGACATTTTACTTATATCGAAGATCCAGATGGAACTCTTATCGAGTTTGTCGAAACTCATAAAGTCCCTATTATGAAAAAATTCGGTTGGTATTTAAATATGAAAAAAAGAGATCCTCGAAAACCTTTACCTAAGTGGATGCTTAGTGCTTTAGCACTGAATAAAGTGAAATTTTAAAACTGAACATTTTTAAATAAATTAAAAAGCTGTCTCTTTGCAAGGCAGCTTTTACTTTCATACTCCAATTCAATCCAAAATGTAAGAATAAGAACATTCTAAATTTTCTTTTTTTGATTTTCGACTTCTTTAAATACTCTTAAAAAATTTCCTCCCCAAATTTTTTCTATTTCTTTATCATTATAACCTCTTCTTAAAAGCTCTATCGTAATGTTTTTTAACTGACTAGCATCGATACATCCATTAACACCACCCCCTCCATCAAAGTCAGTTCCAATACCTACATAGTCAACTCCTATTTTATTCACTACATAATCAATGTGATCTACCACATCCGAAACTGTAGCTAATTCTTGAGGGAACTTTTTTTCTGTAGCCAACCAATCTTTAACAGCCAACTTATGTTGCTCTTCGGTTAAATTCTTATAGTAATTGTACTTTTTACGTAAAACATTAAAAGCAGAATCTCGTTTAGGATTTTTTGGTAAGGTTTTGATATAATCACTTAAGATACATATCTGAATTACTCCCCCATTTTCTTTCAAAGCCAATAACATCTCATCTGAAAAATTTCGAGGATTATCACAAACAGCTCTTACACTTGAGTGCGATGCTATTATAGGTGCTTTTGACAATCGAATAACATCAAAAAATGCCGAATCAGAAATATGAGAAACATCAATCATAAATCCCAAGTTATTCATTCGTTCTACGACTTGTTCTCCAAACAAGCTTAATCCATTATATTCAGCTCCTTTCGGATCTGTTGATGAATCACAAATATCATTATTTTTTGTATGAGATAATGTTATATATCTTGCCCCTAAATTATAAAAAGTATCAATCATATTAATATCAGTCCCTATAGGATAACCATTTTCGATACCTATATAAACAGCATGTTTCCCTTGTTTTTTTATCTGTTCAATGTCAGCTGCATTTAGTGCTATTTTTGCTAAATTAGGATATTCGCCTACTTTTTCATGTAAAACTTTAAGGACTCTTAATGCTCTTTTCTTGGCTTTTCGATTACCATCAGGAGTTCTTTCTCCTTGGCCTAAGAATACTGCCATAAATACAGCATCTAATCTACCGGCTTGCATTCTCGGGAAATCGACTCGAGTTCTTGTTTCATCAAAATTATTCCATTTCCCGATATCAAAACCTTCATCTAAAAGATTAAAAGGAGTATCTGTATGTGTATCTATTGATATAATTTTATCGTGTAATTTTTCTGCTCTTTCGTTTAAATTATCGCTACAAGCGATAAAAATAAGAGTAAATCCTAATAACATTATTCTTTTATACATCTTTCAGGATATTTTAATTGGTTTATTTTTAGACTATACGAAAAACAAAAGTTTAATATCTTAAATATAATCTTTTATAAAAGTTCTAAAATTGTAAATTTACACAACTAGAAATATAAATCAGGAAACACAATAACTATAATGAAACATATGCGCTACATGGTTATTTATAAAATCTGGATTAATTTCTGCAATCAAACAAATAACTAACGATATTAAACCTAATTATATAATAAACTTTATTTATAATAAAATCACTTTGAAAAATATGAACATATGAAAAAAGAACTTCTAACAACTTTATTGCTTGCAATTTTTTTATTTACACATTGTACTATGACAAAAGAGAAACAAGCTACTGAGACAAAAAATATTACTCAAGAGATTATTACTAAAACCACATCAGCAATAATTGAGAAATACCAACCTACAAATAAAGATATAGTTACTCGGGGTGTCTCGCATACAGCTTCGCTATGGAGAACATCCGATGGAACTACAGATGATTTTATGAATTTTTGCTTAAAGAACTTTATTTCAGATCAAGAAGAAAAAAAAGTAGTATTTCATAAGATTTCGAAAAATCTTGAATCATTATTTGGACATCAAAATAAAATCACTCTGGATTTGAATGCAAATATGCATTTAGACAATGGAAAATATCACAATATTGATGCAATGTTTGCAGCATACAGCCCCAGTGCTCACTTTGCAAGTGATTTTTACAATAACAAAATTGCATTTGTCATTTCTTTAAATTTTCCTCCTTACTCATTAGACGAAAAAAATACTTTAGGTAAAAACTGGAATAACTTAGAATGGGCTTATGCACGTATGGGAGACGTTTTCACCGCTCGGGTTCCTGCCAAACTATCCCAGAAAATAGGAACAGCCGGAACAAATGCCGATATATATATTGCAGATTACAATATACACATGGGACACTTATTGAATGATAAAAATGAAAAACTATTCCCCGAAGATATGGTCCTACTTTCGCACTGGAATCTTCGAGATGAAATAAAATCAAACTATGCAAATAAGAAAAACGGACTGGAAAAACAAGATATGATCTATAATGTAATGAAACATATCATTGATCAAACAATTCCAGAAGCCGTTATTAATTCATCTGATTATGATTGGAATCCTAAAACTAATGAAACATTTCAAGGAGGAAATAAAGTTAAATTAACTCCAGAACCTTTTACTCGATATCAGCAAATACTAAATAGTTTTCGAGCAATGAAAGCTACTGATGAATATTATACTGATTACAACACTTTTATTAAAAGGGCTTTTTCTGGATCAAAAGAGATACCTCAAGAAGAAGTTGAAAAATTATTCGACGAGTACTTATCAAATCCAATATTAAAACAAGTAGGTGCATTAATAAGCAAACGATTAGGCAGAAATTTGCGTCCTTACGATATTTGGTATGATGGTTTCAAAGCTCGTAGTTCAATATCTGAAGATGTTTTAAATAAACAAACACAAACAAAATATCCAAACGCTCAAGCTCTAGATAACGACTTAGCAAATATTTTAACAAAATTAGGTTGGGAAAAAAACAGAGCTAAATTTATTGCTTCGAAAGTAGATGTTGATCCAGCAAGGGGTTCTGGTCATGCTTGGGGAGCTCAAATGAAATCAGAAAATGCACACCTACGAACTCGCATTTCTGATAAAGGGATGGATTATAAAGGATACAATATTGCGATACACGAATTTGGACATAACGTAGAACAAACTGTATCATTACACGATGTTGATTATTATATGATAAATGGAGTTCCGAACACTGCATTTACCGAGGCTTTAGCCTTTATATTCCAGAAAAGAGATTTACAACTTTTAGGATATAAAAACACAAATCCTAATAAGGAACACTTGCAAACATTAGATTTATATTGGTCTGTTTTCGAAATAATGGGAGTTTCAATGGTCGATATGAAGGTTTGGAAATGGTTATACGCAAATCCAGAAGCTAATGCCGAACAACTAAAAGCAGCTGTTATAAAAATTGCTACCGAAGTCTGGAATAAATATTATGCCGAAGTTTATGGTTCTAAAGACGAACCTATATTAGCTATTTATTCTCATATGATTGCTAGTCCTCTTTATTTAGCAAATTATTCATTTGGTCATCTTATTGACTTCCAAATAGAACAATATTTGGTAGGAAAAGATTTCTCTGATGAAGTAGATCGTATATGGAGTATCGGACGTGTTACTCCTCAAATATGGATGCAAAAAGCCGTTGGCGAGAATATATCGATAAACCCAATGATTGAAGCAACTCAAGAAGCATTGAAACATATTAAATAATTAAACGTATTAGAGCATAGTAAGCCGGGTTAGCAAATTTTGTTAACCCGCTTTTGTTCTTACGATCTGTAGAACAAAAGAAAATATTTACAATGCATCTAACGTTTTTTTTATATCTTTAACCATTGGCTAGAAAAATAATAATTATGAGCGCAAAATTTTTACTTTATTCAAAATTAGGATTGATACCTAAAACATCTGTATTAGAAGAAAAAGAGTATAATTTAAAGCAAAAGTTCGAAGATTTTAATGCCTATAAAGAATCTGAAGAATATGCTAGATACGAAGAACTTAATAAGTTTATTACGTCGAGTGAATTTGAGGAAAAAAAGAAAGAAATTAATTCAATTAAATACTCAGGGTCTGAAGCCTATAATAAAGAAAAGAAATACAAAGAATTAAGCAAATCAAAACAGATAAAAACATATTATAAAGTAAAAGATTCGACCGAACTTGAAAGTTATAATTCTTTCCTTAATTCAGAAAAACTAGCCGATTATGAAAGATTACATAGTTTCTTTACATCTGATGAGTTCGATAAATTTAAAACCAACCTTATTACTGAAAAAAAACAAAAAATTAATGATTTAAATAATCAACTCAGTAAATACTCAGAACTCAAAAACGCAGACCAAAAAGAATCAGAAGAATTCTTAAAACTACAAGAATTAGTAAACTCGGGAGAATTAAAAAAACAATTAGCCGAAGCAAAGAAATTTGATTTTAAAGACACCGATAAATTCAAAGAACTACAAACATATAAAGCTTTGAAAAAATCATCAGAAATAAAACAACATCTTAAATTTGCTAATTCAGCGAAATTTGCCATTTATAATAATCTCGAAAATTCGGATGAACTAAAAGAATTTATCGAATTAGAAGCATATATAAAATCTGATGAGTTTAAAAACGAAAAAGAATATCTTTTAACCAAAGATAAATTCAAGCTTTCTGAAGAGTTCAAACAACAAGAAGAATATAAAACGATAATAAAATCAGAAAAATTTAATTGGTTCGAAAAACTTCAAAAGAAAAATGACTTTGATAAACTTCATATATGGAAATTATCTTTCGAAGATAATTTCGACAATAATAAGTTAGACCAAAACAAATGGACTACAGGATATTATTGGGGAAAAGAACTTTTAAAAGATCATTATGTTTTATTAAACGAAAAACAGTTTTTTACTGACAAAAACATAAAAATTGAAAATAATAATCTCGTAATAAATACCACAACCGAAAATGTTACGGGGAAAGTATGGGATCATAAACTAGGTTTCTACGAAAGAGAATTTGATTACACTTCGGGATTAATAAATACAGGAAACTCCTTTAGACAGAAATTTGGTTTATTTCAAGCAAAAATAAAAGTGAACCACTCCTATCCTATTCACCATGCCTTTTGGTTATTGGGCGAAAAAATTACTCCTGAGATTAATATCTTTAAATATGGAGAAAAGTCGGCATCAAAACTCGAAATTGCGAACTTCTGGAGTAATGACGAAAAAATCAAATCGAACAAAAAACGCCTAGGAGGTTTAGATTTTTCTAAAGATTATTTCATCTACTCGTTAGAATGGACTTCAGAGAAATTAATTTGGAGAATTAATGACATTGTTATATACGAACAAACACAAGGTGTTCCTCAAGAAGAAATGTATATTGTTTTAAGTTCCGGAATACATAAAGACGGGAATGTTAATGACTCAAATATGGAAGTTGATTGGGTTCGGGCATTTACTCCAAATAACTAATTTAATTTATCTATCTTTTTTTGAATTTCTACAATTGCGTCCTGAAGTGATTTTTCAGGACTTATGTAATTGTATTTACCCCAAAATTGATGATCGTATTCATAATTCTCATCTAAAAAAACATTATTCTGCGAAATCACCTCTTTTCTTTTGAATTTTTTCACATTATCTGTTGATATTTCGTTTACAACCAACTCGAAAGACACTTCAAAATTCTTTGTAAAAATCTCTTTTTTACGTTTTATTTTAAAATCTAACTCACCCTGAACAAAATTGAGATAATAGTTCTTATCTATTTTTTTATAATTAACTAAATACTTTACCGAAGTAGGTCTAATCTTAACCCCTCTGGTTTTTCTTATAACATACAATTGTTTATTCCTTTGCAAAACTTTATACGGAACATAAAACTCAACAGCAACAATCGACAAATCAGTTACATCTATAAAAATATCCCCTTGAAAAGCTTCTGAGAAGTGCTCGAGAGGCTTAAAATGGATCACATATACTTTATGGTTGTTGAATTTTGTAATCTCAGTGACATAATATTTATAACTAGACATAAATTTACGATCAATAAAATTTATAGGATTTTTCATCAAATCTAAAGTTAAAGTAGCTTTTAATCCTGCCTTTAATTTAATCGACACAGTATCGTTGTGTGTATAATATCTACTTTTACGTCCTTTCAGTAATTTTATCTGATCGGAATAAGTTCCTCGATAAGGACTTTTATAAATATCTAATACCGATTCGGAAATAGACATTAGCTTGTGGCGTTTCTTTACCATTTCGCGATAAAAAGCAACAATTTTATAAGGATTAGTATAATATACGTCCCCTATTTTACTTATAGCGTCGTACAGTATTTTATTCGCATCATAAGTCTTTATTACTGCTTCTTTTATTTTATAATTCTCTTTTTTTAAATAGATTAAATTATTACGAAACGACAATTCTCGCATTGGGATAAAACTATTTCGATAACCTATATAAGAAAAAACTAATGTGTCGTAAATGTAATTGGGAGATAATTTTATATTAAATACTCCCCGCTCGTTAGATACAGTACCTCTGCTTTTTCCTTTTATCGAGATATTTGCAAAAGACAAAGCCTGTTTCGACTCAATATCCAGAATTGTTCCTTTTATTTGTAAAATTCCTATTTCTGTTTCTTTTATTCTCTTTAAATCTAATTTTCGGAGAGCTCTTTTTTTTGTAACAACTATTTGCTTATCAACTACCATCAACTTTAGGGTCGAATCATTAATTAAATTCGTTAAAATGGTATGTAAACTCTGCTTTTCGTATCTACATTTTATAAAGTTGTTTGCAACCAAATCTGGATTATATGAGAAATTATAATTGACAATTGTTTCAATTTGCGTTAAAGCCTCGTGTAATTTTATATTCTTTGCTTTATACGATATTGCTGTATCTAGAATCGAAGATTGCGCTAAACTTTTACCTGAAAACAATAAAAAAAATATCAGTATACAGTAGTTACCAATATTTTTTATGAGATATTCTGACCGATTTATCATTAAAGATTTATTAAGTGCTGTTTGTGAAATATTTCTATACTCGCAATTTGTTATTATTATACAAGATATAAAATAATACGCGTACTTAATTAGTATAACTTATCAGCTCTATCTTATTTCCCTCTCTCTTAATTTTTAAATCTAATGTCGAACAGATTACATCTAATATCGAGTTTAAACTCTGATTATTAAATGTTGAAGTATATCGTAAGTTCAAAATATTTTTGTCGTTACAAATAATCTGTGCATTATATGTTTTATTTAATGTCAATAAAACGATATCTAGTTTATCTTGATTAAAGATTATTTTTTTAGTCTTCCACGATAATTTATTTAGGTCTGTATTAATTTGTTTTTTCAGAGTTTGCTTATTCAATAAACCTATATTTCCTGGTGTTATCAAAATATTATTATCTAAGTTTCCGGCTTCAGACAATTGAACAAGTCCTGTTTTTACAAATACCTCTACTCTTTTTTTAGGTAAATTGGTATTTACATTAAAAGATGTGCCCAAAACTCTAATTTCAGCATCTTGAGTTTCTATTACAAATGGTTTATTCTTATTTTTCACAACATCAAAAAAAGCTTCGCCATCTAAAAATACTCTACGTTCGTTTAAAGCATCAAAGTTATTATATTCTATTTTAGTGTTCGAATTCAAAATAACAACAGACCCATCGGGCAGTGTCGTTTTTTTACCTTGCTCATCAAGTTGTGCTTGTATTAAAAACTTATTACTGTTTAAATTGTTATAGACCATACGTGTAATAAAAGCTAACCCTATAAGGATTATTAAGATTGCAGCATATCTTAATATTCTCGAGAAATTAAATTTCTTCGACACATTTAACTCATCCTCCAAAGATTCATCTCGAATCTTTCCTCTCACTTTCTCCCAAGCTAAATCAACGTTTACCCTTTCCATTTCCTTATTTAAATTTATAAGTTCAAGATCTTTTTGTATTTGTTTTATTGTTTGCTTATTTCTTTCATCTTGTTCGCCCCAGTTTTGTATTTGTTTTATTTCATCGGCCGAACATTCGCCTGAATGATATTTAGCAATTAAACCCCAGTCGATATTTATATTGTTTGTTCTCATGTATTTAAATTTTATAAGCTAATCTATTTAAATCCTATGATATTAATTCTGAATACTCTTTCAACTCTCCTCTAAAACTTTTTAAGGCTTTACTCATATTTGCTTCTACTGTTTTTACCGATATTTTTAATTTATCGGCTATTTCTTGATATTTAAACCCTTCGTAACGACTCATTCTGAATATTTTCTGACATCTTTCGGGCAAAGCATTTAGTGTTTTATCAATAATTTTAGCTAATTCTTTAGCATTAAGCTCTTGTATAGGACTTATGCTTTTGTTACTTTGATTTGCCTTATAGTAATTTTCGTATTTAATATCTAGCGAACGTGTTCGTAATACTTGCAAGCAATTATTTTTTACAGCTGTATATAAATACGATTTCATAGATGTCTTTATATTTAAGTTTGTTCTATTTTTCCATATATTATAAAATGTATCCTGCACAACTTCTTCGATTTGTTCTATGTTTTCTAGATATTTATATCCAAAAGCACATAACATTTCGTAATATTTTTTAAATAAAACTTCGAATTCATATATATTGCCTTCTCTTATTTTTCGTACTATTTTCTTTTCAAAAAGATTCATACATTCATTAGCCTTTATTTATTCCGAAAATAATTAAAATTTACCGGGTTTTCAATCTTTCATTTTTTACATAAGATAAACTTTTGTGCATTTACCCTAATCGATTTAACAAATAAATGCATATCCTGTTTTTATTTGCTAACTCAATTCATCGGGAGCATTTTGTCAACTGTATTTTGCCAAATCTGTCCATCGAGAGCATTTTTCCGAAAGAAAAATGCAAAAACCAACGTCGAGAGCGTTTTTCCGAAAGGAAAATACCAAAACCAATGTCGAGAGCATTTTTCCAACAGAATTTTGTCACCTCAACTCATCGAGAGTATTTTTCTGAAAGGGAAATGCCAAAACCAATGTCGAGAGCATTTTGTCGACTGTATTTTGCCAACTCAATCGATTGATCAAAAGAACATCAAGATGAGTGATACAAATCCCTCATCTTGAAATCCATTTGGTATTACACATAAATAGGCAATGTAATTGACACTATGTATTCTTTTATTTCAGATTTAAAGCTGATATCATTTTATGAAACACATCTGTATTTTGATATATTCCTCCAAAACATTCAGCTCCCGGACCAAAAGCAAAAACAGGAACCATCACTCCCGAATGATCAGTCGTAGAAAATTTTGCTTCAATTTGTTTCCCACCAATGTCTCCATCAACCAACGACAAACCTCCTGTTTCGTGATCGGCAGTAACAATAACAAGAGTTTCTCCATCCTTCTGAGCAAAATCAAGAGCCTTAGCTATTGCTTTATCAAAATCAATTAATTCGGAATTTACATAATCAATATCATTGTCGTGTCCACCCCAATCAATTTGCGATCCTTCTATCATTAAAAAGAATCCTTTTTCGTTTTGATTTAGAAATGCAATCGCTTTTTCAGTCGAAACAGGTAACATATCCCCTCTCCCTTCGCTCATTTTCGGATTATGTTTAGGTGCTGTAAAAACAGCAAACTTGCCTTTTGATTCGGGTTTGAAATTTTCGTACCCATCAATCACGGTATAATTTTTGGCTTTTAACGAATCAAGTAAATTTAATTTATCTTTTCGCTTTTCGAAATTATCTTTTCCTCCTCCAATAAAAATATCTATATCCGTATCTAAAAAATCCTTAGCTATATTTTCGTAATTATATCTCGAATTTTCATGAGCAATAAACGAAGCTGGGGTAGCATGTGTTATTGCACTTGTAGTCACCATACCTGTAGCTAAATTATTATCTTCGGCATATTCTAATATCGTCTTTAGTTTTACTCCTAACGAATCAACAGATATATGTTTGTTCTTAGTTTTTATCCCTGTTGCCAAAGCAGTCCCCCCCGCTCCTGAATCGGTTACATAATTACTTGCCGAATAGGTTTTGTGAAATCCTACAATTTTAAAACGCTCTATATTCAGTTTTTCTTGAGCTAACGACATAGCTGCATATATTTGTGTAACACCCATCCCGTCGCCTATTAACAAAATAACATTCTTAGGTTTATTTAAATCTTTATTTTCTTTTGATTCTGTTTCAATTCCACATGCATTTATTAATATTAACAATGCAACTATTGTATAAATCTTCTTCATCTGGTTATAATTATTATTTTATACTTCTCTTGCTTTAAAAACTGTATGTTAAACTTTTTATTAGTCTTTTAATTATTAGAAACTGACATAAGCAACTCCTTATCTTTTTGTTTTGCTTTAATCCACCAATTATGCGGAATTATTTTCCATTCGTTTCGTGCCTCAGGATTTACTACTTTCTTTTTTTCTATCCATTTCATAATATAAAAGCGTAAATCTTTATCGGTTGAATTTATTATTCGTTTCTTAAGTTGATAGTAAGGTATCTGAGCACCTTCTATTAAATGTCCTCCACCACCATTCCCTCGATAACTATTAATTGCAACACTATAAGTACTATCACTATAAAACTTATTTCCATTTGTCATCGACAATATTTCCACTTTATCTCCATTAGGTTTTGTTATATCCACAATATATTTTATTCCGGCAGCTACATCAAAATTATAATAGTTATATTTTAATGCATATGAGTTATATCTTTTCGAATATTTTGGTTTTCCTTTTGCATCTTTTTCGAACAACAACAAGTGATCCTTATCTGTTTGCATAGTATTAAACCAATTAGAACAAGAGTATTCAAGATAAGAATCAATTTCTTTTCCGGTAAGCTCTATGGTATATAAAAAATTCTCATATCGATATAAATTAAACATATCCCGAACATGTATCGAGCCTTCTTCTATTTTAGAATTAAAAGCTAAAGGAGCTGTAAAAGATATATCAGCATCAGTAATTTGTAATTGTACATTGTTTATGAAATCAGTAAACATCGAAGGACCAATAATAGCATCAAAGGTACTAAGCGAATTATTAAGTGTTCCTACTTTCCTCGAAACATAATTTTTAATTGCATTAAATTGCTTTGCAAAGGTTTTATTAAATTCGTTATCTGCTTCATAATTTTTCATCTCAATTATATTACCAATAATTTTTTTATCATAAATTCCTTCCTTATTCAATTTTAAATGTACTGTCGCCTGAGCTACTTCACGCCCCGAACTAGTTGGACCCAAGATATAAACATTATCACCTTCTATATTTTTTATCGTTTTATTCCAAGTTTTATGATCGTGTCCAATAAAAACAATATCAAAACCAGGAATTTGTTCGGCTACAATCAACGAAGCATTTTCGTTTTTTGGGGTATTGTAATCAGCATTTTCATAAGTATAATCATACCCAGCATGAAATAATCCAATAATCAAATCAGGTTTTTCTTTACTTTTAATTAATGGAATCCATTTTTTTGCAGCTACAAGCATATCTTCAAACTCTATTCCCTCCCATAACTTTTCAGGCACCCATTTAGGTATACCAGGTGTTATTAATCCCAACACTGCTATACGTATTCCATTTTTATTCATTACAATATATGGTTCGAAATAAGGCTCACCTGTTTTTATATTTATAGCATTAGCTGCTAACCACGGAAAATTGATTTCTTTCTTTACTCTATCGTAAACATCATGTCCTGTTTCTATATCATGATTTCCTACAGTAGCTACATCATATTGCATATAGTTCATTACCTGCGCATACAAATGAGGTTCGTTCGTTGATTCGTAATTGTAATAATAAACAGTAGGTTGCCCTTGCAATATGTCACCATTATCAAGCAAAACAACATTTGATGTATCGCGCAAGTTTTTCAAATAAGTTTGTATGCGAGATAAAGACCCTCTTGTTTTTCGATCTTTCACAAAATCATAATCAAATATAGCTCCGTGTATATCGCTTGTTTCTACCAATGTTAATGTATACTCTTTAGGACGTTTATCAAAATTACACGAGATAAACAGTATTAATCCCAAAATGTATATTATTATCTTATTCATAGATTTACTTATTGATTAAATTTAGCAATACAATAATTATAGACAAAAATATTAAATATTAACATATGCTGAATTTCGAATTACATTTTTATTATCTGAAATTCATTTTAGAATAAACTCATTCATTTAATAAAAAATATAATACTCTGTTTCTCACTATAACAAGTAAAAAAGCAAGCCCATTTTACAACATACTATCAAATTATTTAGTTGCTAAAACATAATACGATTTTTTGAGGATTTTATATTGTTTTGTATGTTTACAAATTATTATAATAATTATAAAGCCATTAGGCATAAGGCCAGGCTTTCTCATAAAATCATAAAATAATGGGAATACTAAGTGGATTAAATCCCAAAGTTGTTTGGGAATACTTCGAGGAAATATGTAAAGTACCTCGTCAATCAAAGAAAGAAGAAAAAATAATTCAATTCTTGTTAGATTTCGGAAAATCAAACAATCTAGACACCAAACGTGACGAAATAGGAAATGTTTTAATATCGAAACCTGCAACTCAAGGACGCGAAAATACAAAAACAGTTGTTTTACAAAGCCATATTGATATGGTTTGCGAAGCAAACGAAGGGACAAGTCATAATTTTGATACTGATCCTATTCAACCTGTTATTGATGGCGAATGGATTAAAGCTAAAGGAACTACTTTAGGTGCCGACGATGGTATTGGAATTGCAGCTCAAATGGCAATTCTGACATCAACAGATATCGAACATGGACCCATTGAATGTTTATTTACTGTCGACGAAGAAACTGGTCTTACAGGAGCTTTTGCTTTACAACCTGATTTTTTCAAAGGGAAAATACTTATAAATCTTGATTCTGAAGACGAAGGCGAGTTATTTATAGGATGTGCAGGAGGGATCGATACCTTAATAAATTTCGATTACGAAAAAGAAACTATTCCTGAAGATTATGTAGCTCTTAAAGTAAGTGTTACTGGTTTAAATGGAGGTCACTCTGGTGACGAAATAGATAAGGGTCTAGGTAATTCTATAAAAATAATGAACCGTTTTTTATGGAATGCAAACAACGAATTTAATTTACGAATTGGTGATTTTGATGGAGGGAGAGCTCGAAATGCAATTCCTCGCGAAGCATTTGCTCATATTGTAATTCCTACTAACGAAAAACAAGATTTTATTGCATTATTTAATGATTTTGCTCCAGCAGTAAAAGCCGAATTACAAACAACAGAGCCTAAATTAGAGTTAGCGATACAAGATGCTGATTTACCTAAATTTGTAATAGACGAAGATACTCAATTTGCTCTTTTAAATAGCCTATACGCATGCCCACACGGAGTTTATGCAATGAGTAACGACATAAAAGGCTTAGTTGAAACATCAACTAATTTAGCCTCGATAAAATTTAACGAATCAAACATACATATTACAACTAGTCAGCGAAGTTCTGTTGAATCGGCAAAATACGATATTGCAAGCAAGGTTGAAAGTGTTTTTATTTTAGCTGGAGCCGAAGTTGAACACGGAGACGGCTACCCAGGATGGAAACCTGATACAAACTCTGAAATAATGAAAATTACTGAGGATTCTTATTTTAGATTATTTAATAAAAAACCAATAGTCAGAGCTATACATGCAGGTTTAGAGTGTGGTTTATTTTTAGAAAAATATCCATATTTAGATATGATTTCTTTCGGGCCAACAATTAAAGGAGCTCATACTCCTGAAGAAAGAATAAATATTGAAACAAATGTAAAATTCTGGGATTTATTATTAGATGTTCTAAAAAATATCCCTGAAAATTAATAAGCAACATACAACTTAAGATAATCAAGAGGCTATCAAAAAAATGATAGCCTCTTTAGTTTTTATTTATATCCAAACTTTTATTTTTCTTGCGCTTATTTGTGCATACACAACAGAAAGTATCGATGTTGTCACTAAAACAGCCAAACTTATATAGAAATAATTTACAGAAGCTGTTCCTCCCAACAAATATCTATTTGCTTCGAGTATATAAGTTACAGGATTACCCCACGAAACAGTAAGCAACCATTTTGCTTTTATAAGTTCTCGGGGCAAAAAAGTAGTACTTAAAAACAACAACGGAAAAACAGCATTCGTAATAATTGCAGCATTTTGATATTGTCCGGTTCTTAGCATTATTCCTGCAGAAAAACCACAAAGAGTAACCGACCACAACATCGATAATAATAATATTCCGAAAACAGATAATATTCCGAATTGAAATGGGAGTCCGAAAATTGCTCCAATACCAAGTAATATCCCTGTAAATAATATCGACGATATAGTATCGGCCAACATTGGAGCCATAACCAAAACCCAACGCGAAACAGGACTAAGATACAATCGTCTGAAATATCCCGATTGTAAATCAGCATTCAAAGCCTGACCTGCACCTGCCGAAGAACCCATAGATAAAGAAATAATCGTTATAGGAAAAATAAAAGCAAAGTATTGTCCTTTCCCAAATACATCTAAATCACCTATCCCTCCAATACCAGCATTATAAACCAACAAAAAAAACAAACTCATAGCAAATCCCATTAATGGAGTCTGAGGTTGTTTTATTAGTTTAACAATTCCTCTTGTAATTAATGTTTTAGTTGCAGTATTCATTGTATTAATTATTTTCAATATTAGTTAATGTGTTTAAATAAGTAAGATAACTCTCCTCTAGCGATGTATTTTTATTAGGGTGCATCATATCTTTAAATTTTGCAATATCACCAGTATATTGTATGTTTCCATCTATTATCATAGCCATTTCGCTAGCGTATTTATCGGCCTCTTCAAGATATTGAGTCGTAAGCAATATCGTTACCTTTTCGTTTGTATTTAAATCAGTAATCACATCCCAAAACATATGCCTAGCTTGTGGATCCATTCCTACAGTAGGTTCGTCAAGAAAAAGAACCTTGGGCTTATGAACCAATGCTAAGGCACAATGCAACCGACGTTTATTACCACCCGATAATTTTCCTGCTTTTTTATTTTGCTCGGTATTGAGCTTAAAAAGATCAATAAGTCTTTCGGCTCTTGCTTGGGCTTGTTTGTTTGTCATTCCGAACAATTGCCCTTGAAATCGCAACAGAGATACAACCGTTTCGTTAGGATCAAGCTCATTGTCTTGTAAAGCAACTCCTATATATTTCTGCATTTGAGAGAAATTATGCTCTGGGCTGATTCCTCCAATACTAAAACTCCCCGAATCTTTATGTATTAATGTAGTAAGAATTCTCACCAAGGTAGATTTCCCGGCTCCATTAGGGCCTAATAGAGCAAAAAGATGACCTTTCTTTATTTGCAAATCAACTCCATTTAAAGCTTTTATGCCATTAGGGTATTTCTTTGTAAGATTTTTAACTTGAATTTCAAATGTCATAGTTTTGATTTTAGTAATATTTGACACAAAACTATTTTGTTATAATACTTTGAAATTGTAAAAAAACGACAAAATTGTTATTCGAAATAATCCGAATGGCAAGCCCCTAATGCTAAAAATTCTTTTGGTGTATAACCAGACAAAGATTTAAAATCTTTTACAAAATGAGCCTGATCAAAATATCCATTTTCATAAGCCAACCGAGTTAAATGTTTGTTCTTTAAGTTCGAAAAACTTTGTATTACACCCTGAAATCGAACTATCCGTATAAATTGCTTGGGAGTTTTTCCTAAAAAAACCGAAAACTTACGTTCAAGTGATTTATTTGTTTGTAAGAGTTCTCCTGAAAGTTCTGTTACATTTATTTGCCCCACACTTTGATTTATAAGCTCTACTCCTCTTTTTATTATGCTTAAATCATTCTCTTTAACTGGCTTAAAACAATCAACAAGAAATTTTTCAATAATCGCAATTCTTTCTGTATGTGAATTACTCATAGATATACGTTCTTCTATTTCGGTTATCTTCTCATGAAAAATATTTTCAAGGTTAATGCTTGTATTCTCAATCTCGGATAATGGAAATCGCAAAAAATTTGATGCTCCATGTGGATAAAATGTCACAGCAATAGCTCCCGAATCTCCTCTGGTAGATACATCAATAAAGTTACTATTAACACCACTAACAAACGATCTGGGTTGATACGTCATTTGATTAACTCCTTTTATTGCAAATGGTTTCTTAAAATGAAACATCCACTCAATATTTCCTGTCGGAATAACCCTTTCACATATTTCTCCTTCCGAATGTTCAGCTTCTAAGATCCAATAATGTTTAATGTATTGCGATAAAAATTTTGAGGGTCGAATAAATTGAAAATGCATAATAAAAATTAAAGACCTCAAATTTAGATTAATTCATCTAGGGATACAAACCCAATAAAATTCCCTCATTAATTATACAAACAGTAATAGATAGCCTAAACTTTTTGTCAATGGATAAGACAAAAAGAAACATTTTTATCTCTCACTTTGATGTTCTTCCGGTTGCAGAATGCTCCATGTTCATCTTTATCAAATACTGTAAAATAAACCTTAAAAACCTCTCGGACTCTTAAAGTCTTTATCTAGAAAACTGCCTTTAATATTATCTACCATTTCCACAAATCGGTTTGAAGGAATCGAAAATGAAACCATGTCTTTAGGAATAAAATTTCTCACTAATTGATCTCCTAATCCGAGAATACTCTTTGGAGTATCCTTAAACTTTTCACGGTAAGGAAGAGTAAAAACAGCTTGACATCCCGAAGCAAAAGGAGCCAAAACATTATCCATATTAGCTACCCTATCATAAACCGACAAGCCAACGAGTTTTGTCAGATTGGTAATATCTGCCGGAAAAAAATTAATAACTTCTATTTCCTTATCGTCATCAATATCAATAATCCGTTCCATATAAAGGTACTTTTCTTTGGGCGGACAAATTCTTTTTAACGATTCATTGTAATACAGCCTTGCTAAATCCCTATTTTTCTTTAATCGTTCAACATCAGCAATAAATTCACCATCATCATCTTCAAGGTCTCTAAATCCAAAATATTTCGATGGACCGGTACATGCTTTATTGTTATCATCCGAATAACGAACTCTTCTGCCTTTTTCTAGAACCGCTTTAAGATACATAAACATACAAACCCACTTCTTATTCTGAAAAACTAAAGAATTCTCAATTTCTTCTGACGAAAAATACCAACCAATAGCAGGATATTTCAAGGAAACTGTTTCTGATAATTCAGAAATTCTTTTTTTGACTTCTACAGATTTCATCAATATAGATTTTAGTTTCTGGTAATTCGTTTTACATTATCTATAGTCACCATTAAAAGTACTAGTTTATTTACTTTCTGTCAATATTTATTCTTTTTATACATTGTTATGTGTCCGTAGTTCTTTATCTGTCTGGGTTTCTTTTAATTTTTATCAACTCAATAATGTCATTTATAAGTTTCTCGTTTTCGCATCGAAACCAAACCCATTTCCCATCATGATATTGTTTCGTATTATCAATCTTATCAATTACTGTTTCAGAAAACAACCCTTTATTGGTATAAATCTTCTTTAATTCTAATTTCCCAAAAACTAATAATACCGTAAAACTTTCTCTCTCTGGAAACAATGTTACAATCGTCCTTTTACTCCTTTTATATTGTACTGCCCAACCATATTTTTTACCCCCAAATAAAATCTTTTTGTCTAAATCATACGACTCATCAATAAAAGCCAACAAATTTAACCATGTATTTTTCATTTGCTGATTACCAATAAATTTTAACATACTTTCATAATCAGGAATTATATTAGGATTAAGCAATCTCGAATGAAAATTATTATTTTTTCTTATTTCTTCGAATCTTTTTTCATTTTCGTAAGGCTTAATACCTTTGAAATATTCTTTTCTCGAAAGGATTTTATCTTTCGAAAAGCTTTCGTTTGTTACTTTCCTCTGATTAAATAGCTCACAGGGATAATCATTACATTGCGAACAATTCTCTAATCCTTTCTCTATCACACAAGGTCGAACCGGACATTTCTTATCAATTAACTTAGGATTATCAGAAGATATACAACCTTCACAATATATCTCCTGTGCCATAATTCTAAATCCATAAATTTTATACCATGTATCACTTAGAAACTCTCTTTGATCGTTTGTCTCTATATTATCTTTAAAAGCAAGACATAAATCACATCTATATCCACATCTTGTTAAAATTTCTTTTGCCATAATTCTATTGTTTTTATAGTAAGACACTCATAAATATAGACAAACTATAGGCTTCTTTACCCAACAAATATATTTTCTTTATTATTTTACCGATTTATTCTCATAAATTCTTTCGGGGTCATATTAGTGTATTCTTTAAAGATTCTGTAAAAAGACGATTTAGAACTAAATCCGCTTTCATATGCAGAAGCCATAATTGTATACTTCCTATTATCAAATTTATTTAGTTTTTGCTTTACTGTTTGTATTCTATAGTCATTGATTAATTTATAAAAATTAATCCCCATATCTGTATTTAAACTTGTAGTTAGTTCATTTTCTCGAACATTTAACATCTTTGCCATTTTTTCTAAGGTGAGTTCACAATCAAGGTATGGTTTTTCGTCTTGCATAAGTCGTTCTATCTTTTCAGTTAAGTCTGATGATTTTCTTCTGCTATTATTAATCTTTCTCTCACGATAAACCTCCTTAAAAATAATAGTAATGGCAAGATGCCCTGCTACAAATACCATCACTCCAAGTATACAATGCGAAATACTAATAGCTGTAGAGATAATTTCTGTATCGTTTATAAACAGGAATATACCCAAAGAATAAATCAAACAAAACGACTTATAAAGGAGTATTACAAAATTGAGCTTTTGGCTTGAGTTTTCAACGAAATATCCTAAAAGGGCTCTTTCTTTTGTCCAAGTAATAAATAAATACCAATCAAACGAGTTTAAGAAAATACCCATTACGATAAGTACTATCCAATTAATTGGATTCAATATTAGAATAAACAACAAAACTATCAACGAAATTGATATATTTAATACCTTCCAAACAAAATATAAATTACTAGAAATATTCTTGAATATAGATTTATACTGATAGAGACCAAATAACTGAAATGTTAAAATTATTACAAAAGCAATTACTTGTTCGTTAATATCCAAGCTAAAAGCCATTATCGAATAATATATCATATATAGTAAACTCAGCATAAAGAAAGCAAACCCTAATATCGCTCTTTTTCCTTGAAAAAGTTGTTTTTTCAGCAAAAATGTTGCCCAAACAAAACTCTGAACAAATATTATAACATTAATGATTTCCATATTATTTATCCTTACACATTGATTTTATGGCTACTTCGGCTTCTTTTATTTTTTGTGTGCCAATCAGAATTCTTTTCCCATCTTTTAATTCAATCTGTATACCTATTTTCCCCGAAACATTATACGCTTTATTTCTCCCATCAAAAGAAGTCCTAATACCCCAGCCTCCATACTCTTTAATTGGACTATAAATTCGCACATAAATATTATTTATTTGTTCACAGCGAATAATTTTAGGCTTTCGACAAAACGGTTTATAGTGAAACAAAACATAATCATTTGAAATTTCTGTATATAAATTTGATTTATTCAGAATATAGAATATAAAAAACAATACACCAAAAATTATAACGAAACCCCAGTTCGGAATAGGATTATTACCAAATGGCTTATTAAAAATTATCTGCTGAACACTACCAAAAACTGTTGTAGTTATTAATATTAATAATAGAAACCAAATCCATTTTTGATTTTGTTTTTGAACTTCTTTAAAAATAATATGCTTATCCATAAATTCTAATTTTTTAGTTGAACATAGCTCAAAGTTATTAACATATAATATATAAAAAGTCCCATCTTTTTTCTGAGACACCTTTATTTTATCCTAATAAACTTGAAACTTCTATTATATCCCACAGGATTATAAGAATAAAATATGTTCTTTTGGTATAATTATTTTGAAAAGAAAATCTACAATTTTAAGAAAGAACCTCAATCAAATGTCCCCCTTTAATTTCAGCTTAGCAAAAACCCATTCGATTATATCACAGTTTCTTCTCTCACATCTCGATACTAATATCTTGCCTAATAATATTTCTCAATTCCTCCAAATCCTTTAATCAGATTATTATTTTTTGTCTTTTCAATAAAGTTTTTCAAGCGTTTATCAAATTCATCCGGTCTTTTTCGTGCACTATCGATATATGCAATTCTTATTCTTTTATATGGTTCCGAAAAAGTCTGATAGTTTTGCCAAACAAATTCATCCGATTTTAACTGTTCTATTATATCTTTCGGAAAAATGAAATCTTGCCGAATTATCCCTAAAACATCTTTCTTAATTGAGTTATGAATCAGATTATTTTCAAAAAGCCATTTTAAACGTTCAATATTTGGTTGCGAGAAAGTTGAGTTTCTTCGTCTTTTGCAAAATCTTTGAATGGTAGTCTCTTCGTTTAACGATTTAATCGTACTATCAATCCACCCAAAACATAAGGCCTCTTCAACAGCGTCGTTATATAATATTCGTTCTTTACCCGTCTTTTTTAACGGATACTCTAACCAAATGTCATCTTCAGTCTCAAAATTATTTTCGAGCCATTTTCTCCAATCTTCTCTTTTGGTAAAATACTTAGTTTTCATCTCTTTTATTTCCTAAATAATTATAACACACACGCAAAGCACATTACTTTTATTTAGATTTCGTTTTGTAGTTATTTCGAGAGCCCAAATCTACAATTTTAAAAAAGAACCTCAATCAAATGTCTACCCTTTAAGTTCAGCTTAGTAAAAGCCCTTTCGATTATATCAGTATCTCTTCTTAATATAAGATCAGGATTTACTAATGGAACAGTCTGCTCTATTGTGGGGTCGTTTTTTACAGTAATTATTAGTTTAAAATTTTAACTCCCAAACACTTTCTTCAAAAGTTTAGTTACTCTAGCAGTAGGATTTTTTCTTATCATTAATTCTTCCTTTGCAATCTGAAAGAATAAACCATCAATGGCTTTATTGGTCACATAGTCATCCAGATCAGGATTAACTTTAGTAACAAAGGGTATTTTATTGTAAGTAGAAAACACTAGGTTCCAGTGTCTGGTGGCACCAACCTTGTTCAGTGAGACTTTGACTGTTGGCTTAAATTTTCTAACTAAGGCTGCACGTGTAGATTTCTCTAGATACCTAGTAGCGGCATCCGTTTCTCCTCTTAGAATCCCAAGAGCATCTGTTAGTGTCATGTTTTTAATAGCCGTAATAAAAATATCTTTTGAATCAATTACGGCATCTTCTGCTGCTCTATTAATTGATTCAATAGCTTTATCTACCTTTTTTCCCTGACCAATCTTGCGTAGTTTACTCTCAACCTCTTTTACTTCTTTGGGAAAATAAATTTTTATTTCTGGATATTTGAAAAAACCGTCTGGTTTTGATAGTTGATCAACTCCTTTTTCGACTCCTATATTCAATGCTTCTTTTAAACCAAGAGCTACTTCTTCTTCACTTAAAGAAGTACTTGTAGTTGCTTCAATAATTTTCTTTTTTGCTGTTTTTCTAAAATCATTGAAGGTTTGCGCATTACTTTTTAAGCCTGCAAAAACAATAATTATAATAATAGTGTATATTCGTTTCATAATTTAATTTTATTTATTCGACAACCGAAATAGCAAAATCTGTACCAATAGTTATTCCATAAAGATAATAATGCTCAAAATTGTTGAGTATATGTTTAATCTAGAATATTGAGGTCATAGGCTGATTACACCATGGTTTATCAGAAGTATGACTTCAAATGAGTATGCCCCACAACAGGATTGCGGTATGAAACGTTGTGCGTTTTTTCAATAATTTTAATATGAGTTTATTATATTATATTTGACCACAAAGATAACGCATAACTTAATTAATTATTTAATACCAGTAAGAGATTTTAAATAAGGATAGCTATAAATCACAAGTGACAGATCTGGTTCGATTGTGTCCAATCTATTATAAATTTGGGGGGTAATTATACAATTTACCCCCATCTTTTACGTTTCGCATTATAAGTATTTAACATTCGCACCCCACTGAGGAAAAAGCACTATCATTGTGAATATAAGTTATCTACTTTTAGATAGTCATAAAAAGGGAAAGCTTACAGTATGAAAAAACTATTTTTCTTTTATTTTTTTCTTCTTATTACCTTTTCATCAATTATGGGACAAGATTGGTGTAAAAACCGAAAGCCTATGAAATTTGAAAGGTCTCCATTTTATTATAATTATAAACTTATTACTGATAGATTCTACCACACTAAAAGCACTAGAGTACTAAGAAAAAAAAATACGCAAATAGAATCGGGAATATTTATAAGGCAAGAGAATTATCAGAATACATTAAACAACAATGAGTATTTGCATACTAATAATATGTATTCTGGTATAAATATAAGAAGAGCTATCTATGATAACATTGAGATTCATATGTCACTTATGGATCTAATCATTTACTCCGGTGAAGAAATTACTACATATGCAGGAGATAACTATAAATCCCATATAGCATTAGGTGGAAAATATTCTCTATCTGGCTCAGGTAATAATAATTCTAAATTTGGACTTTTCGGACAATTAATATATACATTTCATGATACACTTCATTCAAATATAACATATGAACTTAGGGGATTATATTCAATAAAAGTATCTAATAATGTACAGGTTACTTCCAACTTCGGAGCTACTTATACAAATAATTCTTATAAATCATTGATATATAGTTTAGAAATAAATTGGAACATCTCTAAAAGGACAAATACATTTACAGAGTATATAAAATCAGCACCAAATAGATTGACTTTTGATTTGTTTGTAATCGGCATTGGTTACTATTTTCATGAGAATATGTATTGCTATATATCTTATGAAGAAGCACTAAGAAAAAAACACAATCAATTTGATAGAAAGCTAGATTTAGGTTTGACTTACCTTTTCTAATTTTTTACTTTCCGAGTAGGTTGTATATTGTTAAAATTGAAATATCAACAAAAGGTAATCCTTTAATTCTTCAAACTCATGCCAGCTTTATAAATTATGTTTTC
>JAKSCO010000318.1 GCA_022360575.1 Bacteroidales bacterium
CTACTATTTAGTATTACTGGAGGAAACACCGACAATGCATTTCAAATAACAGGCGATAGCATTACGGTACTAAATCCTTCTGCTATTAATTACGACACTGTTGCAAACCGTACTTTTAATCTTACTACACAAATTAACGATGGAGTAGATTCGGTTTATACAAACTACACTATTAATATTAATGACGTATCCATATTTTTCGACGATCAAACATTTACTGTCGAAGAAAAACTTCCATCAGGAACCGTAGTTAGACAAATTACTTCTGATTACGACGGAGAGGGAACACTTACATACTCGATTACTGCAGGTAATACAGACAATGCTTTTTCTATCGTTGGCGATAATATTCTTGTTCAGAATGCCAATGCTTTAAATTACGATATTGTAGCCAATCGAACTTTTAACCTTACAATCGAAGCTACAGACGGGACTTCGACCGAAACTGCTACATACACCATTAATCTCGAAGACATTACTCTGCGTATCCACGACAGAACATATGTAATGTATCACCAAAGTGCAGTAGGGACAATTGTCGGAGAAGTAGCCTCTGAATATTACGGAACAGATACTCTTGAACTTTCGATTCTGTCGGGAAATACTGCCGATGCATTCGAGATTATTGATAGCAATATTGTTGTGAAAACAGCAAATGCCCTCGATTATTCTATCGAAGCAAACCGTACTTTTAATCTTACTTTAGAAGCGAGAGAAGACGATACCGATACCATTACCGAAACTGCAAACTACACAATTAATGTTAGTCTTAGCCTTATTAATTTACAAGATCAAACTTACGCTATAAAAGAAGAAAGTGCTAACGGAACGGTGGTTGGTCAAATTGTATCGAATTATTTCGGATCAGGAACAGTTAGTTATTCTATTACTCAAGGAAATACAAACAATGCATTCCAACTAGACGGAACAAACATTGTTGTGCAAAACTCTGAAGCTTTAGATTACGATATTGTGGCTAACCGAACATTTAATCTTACTATTGAAGCTACCGACGGAATAGAAACAACTTCGGCCGTTTATACTATCAACATAACTCCTCTTCTGATTAATCTCGAAGCTCGTACTTATTCTATTGACGAAGGTAGTGCTACGGGTACTGTGGTTGGACTTATTGTTGCTAATTACACAGGAACTGGAGCTGTTAGTTATTCCATTACACAAGGAAACACCGACAATGCATTCCAAATTAACGGAACAAACATTGTTGTGCAAAACTCTGAAGCTTTAGATTACGATATTGTGGATAACCGGACATTCAACCTTACCATTGAAGCTACAGACGGAACTGAAACAACTTCGGCTGTTTATACGATTAACATTAACGAGGCAGTTACTGCAATTAATCAAACAAAACAACAAAGGCTGCTAGTTTATCCTAATCCGGCTCAAAACGTATTAAATATCGAAATTGACAATAACTTAGGCAACAAGGTACTGCTTAAATTAATTAACAATTCGGGAACCATTGTTCACAAACAAATTGCTTTTGCTAATACGACAGTACAAATCAATACTTCTGATCTTGAAGCTGGAATTTACTTTGTCGAAATTATAACTGACAATAAGAAAATAGCAGAAAAAGTAATTATTGAATAATAGGATATTTTTATACTTTACCATACTAGGCTCTTAAGGTTTATACTTTAAGAGCTTTGTTGTATGAGTAACTAGATATGAGTAATTAGACACAAGTAGCAAGATGGGAGTAACTGGATATGTTCTTAAATAAAATCAATTGTTTTGAGATTTCTAAAAAAACAACTACTACTTAACAAATTTTGTGTAAACCCGGTCGCTGAGCGCAAGTCGAAGCGCCCAAAGGCAAAGGAACAATAAAATTATTTAGATTATGAGTCAAAAAGGAGTAAC
>JAKSCO010000077.1 GCA_022360575.1 Bacteroidales bacterium
ATTAGGGTGTGTTTGTATCTGCTTTTCGATTAGTTTAATTGCAAACTCATCAGGAACAATATCTCCTTTTTCCATATATTCTCTGGCAGCAAGTCCCAATTCTGAACCCTTTTCTATTTCTTTGCGCAACAACGAACCCGTCGAAATGTATATTAGATTGTATTTTTCGGCTAATAATTTTCCTTGAGTTCCTTTTCCTGATCCTGGAGGGCCATGTAAAATAACATTAAGCCATGTTTGTGTTAACGATTGCTCTACAACATTTGTTATACGCTTAAAAATTTCGTCAATATCGCCTATACCATCAACGCTATATTTTATTCCTTTTTCTTTGTAGAAACCAACAACCGGAATCGTTTTATTATTATACTCGGTTAAACGATTTTCTATAACCTCAACAGTATCGTCTGCTCTGTTTTCGGTTTTCGAACGCTCAAGCATACGTTGCATTAAAATATCTTGAGGAACTTCAAGACTTACCATACAATTTAGTGAAGTGTTCATTTTCAGGAGTAATCCCTCTAAAATATAGGCTTGAACAATAGTTCGTGGAAATCCGTCGAATAAAAATCCATTTACATCAGTATTCGTTTTTATTTTTTTCTCAATAATTTGTACTATAATTTCGTCAGAAACTAAACCTCCTCTTTCTATTACACTTTTTGCTTTTAAGCCTAAATTTGAGCCTTCGGCTATTTCTTCTCGTAAAATATCTCCTGTCGAAATATAAGCCAGATTATATTTTTCAATTAATTTACGCGATTGCGTTCCTTTTCCTGCCCCAGGAGGGCCAAACAATGCAATGTTATACATTTAACTAAGTTTAATTATTTAAGTCGCAAGCTAAAGTAAGCATTTATTATCTAAATTTAAAGCTCTATAGTGTATTTGCTACAGAGCTTCAAGTCTTAATAATACTAAGATACTATTATACAATAATTAAAATATAAAACCTTTTGTCTTTAAAATAATCTCGACAAAACAAGTGATTGTTTTGCAAAAATAGTATCTCTGAAAATCAATATATATTTCTTAAATAATATCGTTAGCACATATCATAATTAAGTATCTTTGTTTTCAAAATTTTTTAATTATGGAGCTAAGCTATTATATCCCTAGTATTGAAAATACATGGACAGGACGTGTTGATGATGTAAATAACAGAGATGCTTTCAGGATACATCAAACGGTTTCGATATTGGATTTAAATGATATAAGAAACATTCAACTTGATTTAGATAAATTGAATATATGTTTAATTGGATTTAAAAGCGATACAGGAGTAAAGCGAAACTTAGGTAGGGCTGGAGCAGAGCTTGGACCCGCATATATTCGAAAAGAATTGGCTAATTTGCCTGTAAATTTCGACGAAACAACTCAAATTTTTGATGCCGGTGATATTTATTGTTGGAATGGAAATTTGGAAGAAGCACAAGAGCAGTTGCGTAAAGCAATTAAGATTATACTCGACAAAAAATTATTTCCGATAGTTATTGGCGGAGGACATGCATTATCGTTAGGGCATTATTTAGGAATATCAGATTATTTAGATAATAAACAGAATATAGGTATTGTTAATTTCGATGCTCATTGGGATTTACGTCCTTATAAAAACGAAGGTTCGTCGGGAACAATGTTTTCGCAAATTGCCGATTATTGTAAAAGCAATCAACAGATGTTTAATTATTTATGTTTGGGAGTACAAATTTCGGGCAACACCCAAAACTTGTTTAATAGAGCAGAGCAGCTTGGAGCCAAACATATTTTAGCAAAAGATTTTACTACTGATAACAAGGATAGCAATCGACTCGTGATTCAAAACTTTGTCGATAGCAATGATAAAATTTATTTAACACTTTGCAGTGATGTTTTTAGTTCGGCTTATGCTCCCGGGGTTTCGGCGATGCAGCCATTCGGAATGAATCCTGAGATTGTATTAAACTACATTAAGCAAATTTTTAAATCGAATAAAGTTGTTGGTTTTGATATTGCAGAGGTAGCTCCACGATTCGACCACGATAATCAAACAGCTAAATTGGCAGCAATTATAATTTATGCTATTATCAATCAATTATCGGAAATGTAAATACACATTTGTTTTATTATATTTGTTATATCTGGCATAAAGCTTATAACTAAAAATGAAAATAGTTTGAAAATAAAAATTTTAGGCACAGGAACTTCGCAAGGAGTGCCTGTTATTGCTTGCAACTGTAAAGTTTGTCAATCGACAGACCCTAACGATAAACGATTACGAACTTCGGCATTAATAGAAATACAAGGTGTTAATATAGTTATTGATGCTGGCCCTGATTTTAGACAACAAATGCTTCGCGAAAAAGTAAATGATATTGATGCAATATTGATTACTCACGAACACCGCGATCATATAGCCGGATTGGATGATGTTAGAGCTTTTAATTTTATGAACCAAAAACCTGTAGATATTTATGCCGAAACCAGAGTTCAAGAAGCTATTAAATCAAACTTTTCGTATTCGTTTAGCGATAAGAAATATCCGGGTACACCACAAATTCATTTTCATGATTTAGTAAACGAGACATTCGAACTTAAAGGAATAAAAATTACTCCTATTCGAGCATATCATTATAAGCTTCCGGTTTTTGGTTTCCGAATAGGCGATTTTACATACCTTACCGATTTAAATTATATTAGCGAAGAAGAAAAACAAAAACTACACGGAACAAAGTATTTAGTTATTGATGCTTTACGCAAACAAAAACATATTTCGCACTATTCGCTTTCGGAGGCAGTTAGTTTAATTCGCGAATTAAGCCCCAAGCGTGCTTATATCACACATATCAGTCATCAAATGGGATTACATCACGAGGTGAATGAAGAATTACCTCGCGAAATATCGTTGGCATACGATGGATTAAGATTTGAGGTATGAAATAATCTTTATGTGGTTATTTATTTGTTTTGTGCTATTTATATTCCCTTGAAGTTACAGAATATCAATTAACGAAAGATTTACCATCAGAATTGAAATAGAATAATACTACAATTCAATAATCTACTTAATCGTAAAACCGAGAACTTTGCTTTTTGGTGATATTTTTTACTCTGCAAATTCTTAATAATCTTAAAAACACACATTGATGTAACTATCTGCACCAAATGTAAGTTGTTGTTCGAGAACATTTTTAGTGTAATTTTGTATTATAATATAACGATATTGAATCTGTATTTTTTTCGATAAAACTTAGTTATTTACAAAATATGAATGTTATGAATAATAGAAATGAATTAATGAAGACATACCCAAAAACATTTTCTCATGTCGGGATCACAGTTCCGAACCTTGAAGATGCAGTAAAATTCTATACTGAGGTAATGGGATTTTATGTATTAATGGAACCTACTGTTATAAAAAAAGAAAACGAAACAGCTATTGGCCAAATGTGTATTGATGTTTTTGGCGAGGATTGGGAAACATTTAAGATAGCTCATCTTTCGACAGGCGATAAAGTAGGATTTGAATTATTCGAATTTAAGGAAAGTGCTGAATTAAAGCCTAAATTTGATCCTTTCAGGACAGGATTATTTCATTTTTCAATTCAAGATCCGGATGTTGAGGGATTTGTGCAAAAAATTGTTGATGCCGGAGGAAAACAAAGAATGCCGATTAGAGAGTACTATCCAGGAGAAAAACCTTACCGGATGTGTTATGTTGAAGATCCTTTCGGAACTGTTTTCGAAATTTACTCTCACTCGTATGAGCTACATTACTCTGCCGGAGCATATAAATAATTTTTATTGGCAAAATTTTGTCCCCATTCATTCAATTGAATAATAATGGGGATAAGAGATTTGCCTTCGTCGGTTAGTTCGTATTCGACTTTAGGAGGAGTGACAGGATAAACTTTTCTTTTGACCAGATTATCGTTTTCAAGTTTTCTAATAGAGTATGTAAACATCCGATTAGAAATATCGGTAATACTCTTTTGCAATTCGCCCGATCGCATTGCCCCATCTTTCAAATGATAAAGAATAAGGCTTTTATATTTATCTCCAATTAAATGAAGAGCAAAAGCTAAAGAACAATGAAATTCTTTGCTTTGATATTGTATTTTTTGTGACCTCATATTGTTCTTTAAGTATCGTTTCAAAAATTTATCCCTCAGGTTTGATAATCAATAGCACTACCAATTAGTATAATATTTAAAATCGTCGAACTTGCAAATTTTATGTTCTCCGGTTTGTTCTGAATGATAATAAATTTTTCCTGAGATTTTTGTCGATACCCCATTTCGAGAAACCCACGATTTTGTTTTTGATTTTTGTAATTTAATTACTTGAGTAAATGGATGCGTACCTTTTCCTTTAAATTCTTTATCTATATTTTCGATTATTATAGCCGGATAATTTTTATAATTGTCATTATTCTTACATTTTCTTTTACATAATTTCGGAAATAGTTCTATTTTATCAATAATAAAAGGTAGCGGCGATTTTGACTCGATTGTAAAATGACATTTTATGGTATGCCACTTATTGAAAAAGTTTTTATGCTGAGAAGAAAAGCTTACATCATCAATGTTTTGAATTAATATTTTCTTGAGACAAACATCAAAGCAAACTCTTTTACTTAAGCGTATTTCATTAATAGGATAATTAATATCTAAATAGTTTTTTTCGTCAGGCTCACAATTGTTATAATTGTATTCTATGTCGTTGTATTTACCTTGCTTATCTATTTTTATTATCTCGGCACAATTTGATTCAACTACAGGAACTCTTGATGTTTTTATCAAATGATTTTCGAGCATCAGCGAATAAGAGAAGTATCCTAACGAATCGGTATTGGAAACTATTTTTATTGCTTGCAATTTGTTTTGTAGTTTTTTTATAGCAATATCGGCCCACGCTTTTCTTTCGTCAACAAAAATATCAGATAAATATTGTAATTCTTCAATATCAGTCACTATTTCATCGATTGTATAGTAGTTGTTTTTTATAAATTTTAATGTATCCAAACGATTCGATAATGCAACTTCTCTTTCGTTCCATTTATCAACTAATTGTTGTATATCTTTCGGAGAAAAAGGATATTTAATAAAATAAACAACTTGTTCTTTCTTTTCTTCTCGAAATCTTTCCCAATAGTAGTCTGTTACTCTACTTAACGATATTCCTTTTAAATAAATCCCACCTCCAGCTTTACTCTTGGTTTCTGATGTATACTCTTCGAGAAACTCGATGGCTTTTTTATATCTTATTTCGTTTACTTTAATATTTTGCTCGAATGATATATTTTGAGCAACCGACGAAACTATTTTTTCTTTTATCATATGCAAGGCATTAAGCTTTGCTTCGTCATAGTTTTTTCCTATTCCTTGACCTATTAAATAATTTGTTTCGATACCATGAACCCAGTCTGGTTTTTGCGATTTACTTTTCTCTAATATTTTGTAATTAACACACGAAACAACGACAAACAAGGTTAAAACAAGCAAGATTGAATTTTTAATATTGTTTTTCACAAGGTTGTAAATTTTGATTAAATATTTTATTTCTAATTCTCTATTTCTTTATTCAGGATTCGATAACAAAAATTAAACCATTTTTGAAATAATCTACTCAAATAAAATTATTATATCGCAATTTGCCTAGAGCAATTTTAACTTAAAGATTTCTTTTGTCTTCTCGGTAATCTTAAAACGATTATCGATACGTACACCAACAATCCAAACAATTTTATTATCTGACTCAAGAATCCAAATATTTTCTTTTTTGATCAACGAGAATTTTTGATCGATAAAAAAATCACTAAGCTTTTTCATTCCTGACATTCCTAATGGGATAAAAGAATCTCCATGATTCCATCGCCTGAGAACTAAGGGAAATTTGAGTTTGTCGAAATCGAAAAGACCAATATTTTTATCAGTAGAAAGAGCAAACTGCTTTGTTTTTTCGAACTTTTCAGTTTTTATCCTTAAAGGAGTTTCTATTGTTTTATCGGTAAAATCGATATTGTATTTTAAACCTGCAAGCGATATATTTTCTTCTAAAACAAGTTCTGTTCTATCTTTAATTAATCTATGGGTATCGGATAAGAATTTTTTACCAGAAGTGCTATCTAAAGAGCAAACTATATCGTTAATCTGCGTAGCTGAAAACTTGAAAGGACTCAACAATTCGTGCATATACGTTTCGATAGGATGTAAAGATTTTAAATCACTAATGTTAATATATAAACGATTGTCTTTCGTTACTTTTATTTTTCCAAGAGCTTTTTGTACAGTCTCATTGTATATCTGTTCTGTTTGGTTTAAGCGCTCGATATTTTCGAGCATTGTATTCCGAAAGCCTGGATTTATTTTTTCGAACAAAGGAATTACCTCATGACGAATCAGGTTTCGACTATATTTTACTGAACTGTTAGAAGAATCGTCTCTATAGTTATAATTATTTTCGTTTAAAAAAGTTGTTATCTCGTTTCGCGAAACAAACAACAATGGACGTATAATATTATTTACTTTCGTTTTTATTCCTGAGAATCCTTTTATTCCTGATCCTCGGGTGAGATTAATAAAAAAAGTTTCGATAACATCATCTTTATTATGAGCTATAGCTGTGTAATTATACTTATGTTCTTTTTGTAAGCGATTAAACCAGTTGTATCTTAATTCTCGTGCAGCCATTTGAATTGATATGCCATTTGATTGAGCATAATCTGATGTATCGAATCGGATGGTATGAATCGGGATATTGTATTTTTGAGCTAAATCTTTTACAAATAATTCGTCTTGATTGGCCTCATTTCCTCTTAGCTTAAAATTGCAATGAGCAATAGCAATCCGAAAATTTAGTTTTCGAAACATGTGTAACATACAAACCGAATCGCGTCCTCCGCTAACACCAAGCAAAATGACATCCGATTTAGTACATAAATTATGTTTATTAATATTGTGTAAAAATTTTTCGTGCATTATTTTTTTATTTTAAAACTTCGAGCATTGCTTCTGCTTTTACCATACATTCGTCATATTCGTTTTCGGCATTAGCTAAACTAGTTATAGCTCCGCCAACAGTAAAAGAAACATGCTTTTTTAGTGCATTATATAAAATACTCCGGATAACTACATTAAAATCAAAATTATTATCGGGAGTAATAAAACCAACAGCCCCAGAATACAAACCTCTTTTTGTCTTTTCGTATTGTTCTATTAATTGCATAGCACGAATTTTAGGAGCTCCGGTCATCGATCCCATAGGGAAAGCCTCTTTAATAACATCTATAATGTCGGTATCAGAGTTTATTTCTGAACTTACAGTTGATATTAGCTGATGTACCTGATTAAAAGAATATACCCCATACAACTCGTCGACTTTAACTGATCCTTTTTTTGCTGTACGAGACAAATCGTTACGAACAAGATCGACAATCATTACATTTTCGGCTCGTTCTTTAGGATCGAGATAAAGCTCGTTTCTTAGAGATAAATCTTCGGCTTCGGTTTTCCCCCTACGCTTAGTTCCTTTTATGGGTTGCGATATAATTTTATTCTGTTTTTTCTTTATAAATCGCTCGGGACTTGCTGATAATAAATACTGATGTTTGTTTTTATAAAAGCAAGAAAATGGTGTTGGAGATAACTCTCGCAACTTTAAATAAGTTATTAGTGGATTTATAGATGCTTTGCTATAAAATTCCTGACAGAAATTTATCTCATAAATATCGCCTAGCTGAATATGCTTTTTTAATTTATTTACTGTTTCAATATATTCTTGTTTCGATAAACGATGATTTAAATGAATTCCATCTTTGCTTTTCTCAAAATCAGGAATTGAAAATGTATTTATCTTTTCGATTATTTGATGAACATACTCTTTATCAATATCCGATTGGTAATTAACAGTTACAATCTTATTTTTTGATGAAATTACTATTTTAGGAATAAAGAAATGTATGTCGGGAAACTCTAATTCGTCAATGTTATTTGACGATAAGTCTTCTAATTCGTTTTTTAAATCATAAGCCAAATAACCAAACAACCAATTATTACTATCTTTAAATTTCTTTAATTGTTCGAAATTGTTTTTTGCCGATAGTTTTATTTCTTCTTTCGAGTCGAAAGCACATATAAAATCGTACTCGTAATGCGAATGTAAAGTATTTTTATTGGTAAAATCGCAACTATCTAAAAAAACAAAATGCTCGTAATTGCATCCAAAAGCAAGTGCTTTTTGCTTGAATTTTATAATATTATCTATTTTTATCTGAATCTGCTTTAACATTTAGCAAAAATATGAAAAAGCTTATTTGTATTAAGCCTAAAAATAAAAAATTATTAATACGTTATAATCGATGGGGCTGTTGGCTCAAAGTTTATAAATTGGCGAGAATCTTCGCCCGATAAATTATAATATAACTGATCTATTGTTCCGGGGAATGAAGGATAGAACCCAAATTTAAATTGAAAGGCTTTAAACACAAAATTATCGTTTCGTACTCTAAAGCCAAGACCTATACCTCCATATACTTTTTGATTAAATATTGATTTGTTGCGAGGTCCTATTAGAGCTAAATCGGCAAAACCAAAAAACAAAAATCGGAAATTGTAGATATTAATGTTTGAAAAAGCTACAAGCTCGGTATTTAACGATAATTTTTTCACTCCTGTTAAATTAGATTTAGAGAAACCAAAAATATCATCATTGTTTAATGATATAAATTCATCTGGGAAGCGTTTAATTCCATATTTATAATTTAGAGATACGAAGGATCTTATCTTCATTTTACCAACGTAGGCTAACTTTGTAATTACATTTGTTTTTAAGTTAAATGCTCCTTGTTCAAATTTTCCTTTATAAGCAAAACCTCCGAGCTCGGACAAAACACTAAAGTATCCAATGTTAGGATAATAAATTCCTTGTGCAAATTTTACTCCCAAATAAAAACGACTAAAAAATTCATCATCTTCGATACCTAAATTTAATTGTAAAATTGTACCAATAGGTATATCTTCGGTTTTTCCATAAGCGTAAATAAAGTTCGATTTATAATATTTTTGTCTAGCCCAAGCAATGCTGGTCATAATAATTTCGTTATTGTGGTAATCGAAGTTATATCTTTCTTTTACTTCGGGTCCTCGAAAAAAGTAGTCGTATATATATCGGGCGCCAACAACTAAACGTGTTCGTCGTTGGTACTGGAAATTATTTGTTTTTAACAAAAAAGCTCTTGCCAGCCATAAATCGTTTGTAAAATAACTTAAACTTACATCTTTTAAAACGGTGTCGGTTTTTTTTATGTCTTTTACAGTTATAATTTTCTCTTCGGTTAGTTCTCCTGCCCATTTTGTTTTGTAAGAAATAAATTTTCGAGAAAGATTTATCATATACTTTTCAGATTCGAACGAGTTTAAATATTCAAAATCTGCACGAATAAAAGTTTTTCTTATGTTTTCTATTTTGTATTTAAATCCATGTCCAATTGGGTTTGACTTTGAAGCATCCCATCTTAAACTTCCGAATATTCGGTGTCCTATACCTGCAATATTATTTTCGTAAAGTTCGAATCTTCCTGAATTATTTCCAAAGAAATCTAGATACACCCCCAGCGAGAATAAATCATTAACAATGACAATAACATCTACTACATTGGGGTTTTCATTAACTTCAGCAATTTCAATTGAAGCATCTTTAATATAATCTAAGCTACGTAATAATATTTCGTTATCGATTAATTGAGTGGGATCTACAGAGTCACCTTTTTTAAAAAACAAACTGTTTTTAATTACAAATTCACGTGTTTTAATATGGGTTTTATTTCCAAAGTTCTTTAACCATTCGTTAGATGTAGTTCTTAATGATTTCCCGAATGCATCTAGCCTTACAATATGTATGTTGCGTATTCTTTTCCCATTGTATATTTCGTAATAGGCGTCGGTTTTTTGTTTGCTTACTCCCGAAAATTTTCCTATTGTTTTTTTCTTTTTTAAAACTAAATCAAAAGCTGTTTTTGTGATTCTATTCTTAGAAGCAAATAATCTTAACGAATCATAGAAATCATCATACTTTTGTTTATTTTTTATTGTATCGGAAATAATTATTGAATCCTGAGTGTTTTTATCTTTTTCTTGCCCGAAAAGAATTATAGGGAAAAGCAGTACTAATAATAATATTTGGCAGTTGTTTTTCAAAGGCGATACAATTTGAACAAATATAAAAAAGGTTCAATATAAATATTGAACCTTTCAGTATTTATTTTTACATCTTAATTTAAATTAAGATATTTTTTTCCTTGCTTAAACCTAATATCACGAGGTATTCCGGCATTATTAATTCTATCTAAATCTTTTTGTAAAATTTCTTTTATTTTACCATCTTTTTCAATCCAAGCTTTAGCAGCTTCGATATCTCCGTCGCCTTGTATTACTAATATCTTTTCGGTTAACTCATCCATTGCTGCTTTCATTTTATCGAAATCAACTTTGTAAGTTCCTGTTTTTGGATCTCTAGCGAAAGCTCCTTTTTCTTCGAAAAAGTAAAAACGCATCATATTAGCTTTACCATGAGCACTAGCTGCACCAAAACGAGACGAGCGGAAGATTCCGGCCATGAAAGTAACAAAGTTGTCCATAAGTTCACCGCTGTTTAATTCTCCATTTTCGTATAGTTTAGTTACGATATAAAGACCTAATATATCAGCTTTTCCTTCTTCTAACGAAGTATAGTAGTTTTGTAATGCTTCGCGAACAGTTTGTTTTCCGTCGATAGTTTTTCCCATTCCTAGTCCGTGAGCTACTTCGTGGAACATAGTATTTTCGAAAAACGCATCAAATTTTATGTGTTTGCGTTGAGTTTCGTCGATTAATATATTTGCAATAGGAACTACAATCTTATCAAATTTAGCTCTCATCGAGTTTTTTAATTGTAATTTCCTACTTCCTTTATCTAATCTTACTTGCTCATCGTTAGGTAGGTTAATTGCTATTGTTTTACTTCCCGAGTTACAATCACCAGCATAATATATTACATCGTAAGCTCCTAAATCGGAATCGCTACCAGGAGTTTCGCTTTTGTATTTCTTGTCAACAGGTAAATCCTTTTGAAACTGAGGAAGCATTGCAGCAAATTTGTCGAGTTTTTTACTCCAATCCATATCTTTAATTAAAATAAAAGCTTCGTGAGCAGCTTTGTATCCAAATAAAGCATCTCTGTAATTTTCGATAGGTCCTACAACAAAATCAATTTTATTGGTTTTCATTTCCATCCAAGCAACATCACTATTGTAATACTCATCAGTAGCAAGCGCCTCGGCTCTTAACTCTAGGTACTTTTTAAACCCAGCATCTTCGGCTAAATTAGCTGCTTTCTTAAGTAAATCAACAGCTTTTTCGGTTTCGGCTTTATATTTTTGATGAAATGGGATAGTATATAATTGACCTTTTTCGTTTCTTTCGATAACAGTATACAAACTTGTTTTGTCTTCGGCTTTTAAAGCATCAAACTCTTCTTTGGTCATATCCTTAGGATAATAATTTATTCCAGGAGCAATTTTCCCAACACCTTCGATAAAGGGTTCGAAATTGTTAAGTATTTCCCAAGGACCATAATTTATTTTAGCAAACTCTTTAGCTGCAGGGTCGGTTAAGCTATTTAATAATGCATTTTTATCGCCATACACTTGTTTCCAAAAAATATCATCCATTAACTGTGCTGCCTCGAAAAGGTAAGTTAACATTTCTTTTTGGTTAGCAGATAAATTGCTTATATCAGTTTTTAATTCAACTTCGACAAACTCGTCTACTTTTTTTTTTTTTTTTTTTTTTGTTTCCATCTTGGTAGTTTGATTTCCACAACTTGCAATAATCAGTACAAGGATAGGAACAATTACAGATAAGAATCTTTTATTCATAATATTTATAAATTATTAATAATTAAATTTTGCGCCAAGTTAACAATAATGGAATAAAATACGGATAAATTAAAGCTATTATTATTTCCTATAGACTATTAATTTCTGATAATATTTTGAGCAAAGTCGTTAATAGCTTTAGTGTTAATTAGAGAAGTATTCGACTCGATATTGGCCACTTTTTTTGCCATAGCTCGTTCGATAAAATTCATTTTTTCGAAAATTAGTTCGCCTCCGAAATATCCTGTAGCCAATGCTATTTTTTTAAGTTCATCGGGATATGCATTCTGAAATTGTTCT
Source organism: Bacteroidales bacterium (assembly GCA_022360575.1). GTDB lineage: Bacteria > Bacteroidota > Bacteroidia > Bacteroidales > UBA12077 > UBA12077. Next base: position 12,191 of record JAKSCO010000077.1, read on the forward strand.
TCAGCTTTTTGTCCACTAAATAAACAGCATATGTATAGAGCTATTCGCTTTGATAATAACTCATTAATATTGGCATTGATGAATTTCTTAAGTTTTCGATTTATTGTTCCTATATGTATTGATCCCCCAATGATTACAGTATCGTATTCGGATAAATTTATACTTGGAGAGGTATTTAAATTAAATACTTGAGGTTTGTTAGGAAGCTTATCGACAAGCTCGTTAGCACATTTTTCGGTACAACCATGTTTTGTTGCATATACTATTGCAATTTTCATATTTTTGGTTTTTTTGTTATGATTTTTCTGTATGTTTTAATCACTTAAAACTTAAGTAAAAATACAAACAATGAGTCAACAAGACAAGTATTGGAGCTTTTCTAAGATTTTAATATTTACAATTATGTAATTTGATGGTTTTGTTTGTGACAAACATATAATACCCAAAAGGCTTGTTCGAACAACAAAATAGAAACAAAATGACACAAACTTATCCGTATTTTCAATTCCCGCCTCGTCGAATTTCTATCGAAGAGACTCAGAATGGTTTCGGTCTTGTCGAAATTCCATCGAAGTGCTCCGGGATGGTTTCGATCTTGTCGAAATCTCATCGAAGAGACTCGGAATAGTTTCGGTCTTGTCGAAATCCCATCGAAGAGACTCAGAATGGTTTTGGTCTTGTCGAAATCCCATCGAAGAAACTCAGAATGGTTTCTATCTTGTAGAAATCCCATCGAAGAGACTCAGAATGGTTTCTATCTTGTAGAAACCCCATCGAAGAGACTCAGAATGATTTCGGTCTTGTCGAAATCCGATCGAAGAGCTCCGGGATGATTTTGCTTAAACAATAAAACAAGATCATAATATAAAATTATTTGAGATTAATTGCTGTGAGCAG
>JAKSCO010000320.1 GCA_022360575.1 Bacteroidales bacterium
AGAGAATCGTTACGCGACAACAAAAAAGCCAGATGGGGAATCCTCATATTGGTGAGTTTAACAATGGCTTCTGGCTACTTCCTGAATGATATACTATCGCCCTTGGAAGAGTTATTAATATCCAAATACAAATGGGATGGTGAGCAATACGGATTCTTTGTAGGTCAATACTCTTTTTTAAATGTCATTGGATTTATTGTAATTGGAGGGATAATACTTGATAAACTAGGCATACGATTCACAGGTACTATGTTTATTGGGCTTATGATAGTGGGTGGAATTATAAAAGCTTATGGAGTATCAGATCACTTTAACAATGGAGGCTTTGGTTATGAGTTTTTCAATTCGTTTGCCACAAAATATGAACCTTCAGTAAAACTTGCAACACTTGGTTTTGCCCTATTTGGCTTGGGTATAGAAATAACAGGAATTACAGTAAATAGAATTATAGTAAAATGGTTTAAAGGAAAAGAACTGGCTTTAGCAATGGGTTTACAAATGGCGTGTGCACGAATGGGTATGGCAGGCGCCTATTTGTTTTCTCCATTAATATCTAACAACATATCGGTATCGAAACCTGTGGTTGTGGGTATATTATTTTTGGCTATTGGATTTATAAGTTTCCTTGTTCATTGCATGGGCGATAGAAAACTTGATAAAGAAATGGCCTCAGAAAAAACAGAAGGTCAAAAATTTAAAACGTCAGATATTGGATTACTATTCAAGAATAAAGGCTTTACTACAATTGCACTACTCTGTGTATTATTCTACTCGTGCGTATTCCCCTTCATGAAGTTTGCTCCTAATCTATTAATCAACAAATATGGAGTAAGTACAGAATTAGCAGGATCCTTATCCATAATTCTACCAATTGGCACCATACTGCTTACCCCGTTACTAGGCTCGTACATTGATAAGCAAGGTAAAGGAGCCAGCATGATGATACTAGGATCAATACTATTAGTAATAGTACATAGCATATTTGCTTTTCTCCCTGGAAATATCTTGTTTGCCTATGTGGCATTATTCATACTCGGTGTAGCATTTTCGCTAATACCATCAGCCAT
>JAKSCO010000026.1 GCA_022360575.1 Bacteroidales bacterium
AAAATCCTTTCTATAATGAAAGATAGTAGGATTGGAACTTATGGTGCAGTGGGTTTGTGTTTGTTGTTTTTGAGTAAGTATGTATTGTTGCAGGATATCTCAGTTAGCTTGTTTCCTAAGGTTTTGATTGCGGCTCAAGTTTTAAGTCGGGTTATTCTTGTAATACTTATTTATACCTCGCAATATGTTGGTAATATTGAAGCAAGTAAAGCCAAAGCAGTAGGAGGGAAAAAATCGATTAGCACTTTTATTGTTTCGATGCTCTGGTTAGTGCCTCTTTTTTTCTTGATAGAAATAAAAGCCTTTTTATTTATTATACCAATTCAGCTAATCTTGCTGGTTTATTTTCGATATTATATTCATAAGAAAATAGGAGGATATACAGGTGATGTATTAGGAGCATTACAGCAATTGTCTGAAGTATTTTTTTATGTCTCATTTTTAATTTTTGCAGCTATACAATGGAAATTCATTTATTAAGACATACAAAACCCCAGATAGCCGAGGGCGTTTGTTATGGTCAATCTGATATTGGTTTATCAAAGTCGTTTGCCGAAGAGCTTATTGTGGTAAAAAATAAAGTAGCCGGTATTGAGTTTGATGGAGTATTTTCGAGTCCGCTTAAAAGATGTATTGCATTGGCTAAATCTTTGTGTGGCGAGGACATGTTTTTGTGTTTAGATGGTCGACTAAAAGAAATGAATTTTGGACAGTGGGAAATGAAAGAATGGACAGAAATTGCTGAACATGAAGAAGCTCGAAAATGGTTTCGGAATTATATCGAAACACCTTGCCCTGGAGGAGAGTGTTTTGTCGATTTGTATAAACGGGTTGATGAATTTATAAATATACTAAAGACACAAAAACAGTTTGAAAATCCATTAATAGTAACTCATGCAGGAGTAATAAGAGCTGTTAATTGTATTGCAAATTCGAAAGATTTAAGCGAGGCTTTTGATTTAAATGTAGGTTTTGGCGAATTAATATCATTTCAAGTATGAGAAAAATGTTACGACCAATAATGTTTGTTGGAACAGGTTCTGATGTGGGTAAATCAGTAGTTAATGCGGCTTTTTGTCGAATTTTTAAGCAAGATGGTTATTGCCCGGCACCTTTTAAGGCTCAGAATATGTCGTTGAATAGTTATGCTACTCCCGAAAATTTAGAAATTGGCAGAGCACAAGCAATGCAAGCCGAAGCATGTGGTGTTGAGTGTAAGGTAGAAATGAATCCCGTATTACTAAAACCTACAAGTTACCTTAGTTCGCAGGTTGTTTTAAATGGAAAACCTGTAGGAAATATGTCGGCATCGAAATATTTTATTGACACTGATAGAGAAAAATTATTTAACGAAGCTTTTAATGCTTTTAAAACATTAGATTCAGAATTTGAACCTGTTGTAATAGAGGGAGCAGGAAGTATCTCTGAAATAAATTTGTGGGATAAAGATATTACAAATATGCGTGTTGCCGAAAAGGCCAATGCAGCTACTTATTTGGTTGCCGATATCGATAGAGGAGGGGTTTTTGCAAGTGTTTATGGTACCATTGAGCTTCTTCCTGAAAAGCATCGCAATTTAATTGAGGGAATTATCATTAATAAATTTAGAGGCGATATAAAACTGTTTGAAGAAGGAAAAGAGATTATTGAAAAACTTACCCAAAAACCTGTGGTAGGAGTTATTCCTTATTTCAGAGATATTTATTTAGAGCAAGAAGATTCGGTGGTTATCGATAATAAAACAAGTACTTCGGTTAAGGATAAAATAAATATATGTATAGTACTTCTGCCACACTTATCGAATTTTACAGATTTCGATAATTTAGAACGGGTATCTAATGTTCATTTGTATTATTCTGATAACACGGCACAGATTGAGAAAGCTGATATTGTTATTTTACCTGGCTCAAAAAGTACTATTTCTGATTTCTTATATCTTCGGAAAAAAGGAATTGATGATGTAATAAAACAATTATACCATAAGGGAAAACAGATATATGGCATTTGTGGTGGGTTTCAAATGATGGGAACAGAAATTCTTGACCCAGATAAGATTGAAGGTGATATAAATAAAATAGATGCTTTGGGTATTTTACCTGTATCAACTACAATTTTGAAAGAAAAAAGAACCAGACAAGTAAAGTTTAGTTTTTGCAATACTAAAACAGAATGCTTGGGGTACGAAATACACATGGGCGAAACAAAATCAGAGATAGCAAGCCCGGTATGTAAGATTGGAAACACTGATGATGGTTATTTTCTGAACAATAAAGTTTGGGGTACTTACATACACGGAATATTTGATAATTCGGTGGTAGTTGAGCATATACTAAAGCAGATTAGTGCAGATATAAAGATCGATCGAAATTTTGTAGAGTTTAAAAATAGCGAATACGATAAACTTGCTAATCTTGTTCGAGCATCGGTAGATATAGAATACATTTATAAAACTTTACAACTATGATGTATGGACATGGTAATGAGTTAGCTTTATGCGATCGTAAAATTATTGCCGATTTTAGTACCAATATAGCATCGGGAGTGGTAGCACCCAAATTAGTCCGATTTTTAATGCAAGAATTATCTTGTATCAAAAATTATCCTGAGCCCGAAGCTCGGAGTTTAATTAAGAATATTGCAAATCATCATAATGTTTCTGATGAAAATATTATAGTAAGTAATGGCTCAAACGAGGCATTTTATTTGGTTGCTCGTAGCTTTTACAGAAAGCATTCGTTAATTCCAATTCCTTCTTTTGCCGAGTACGAAGATGCTTGTAATGTAAATAAGCATATTTTGAGCTTTTGTGACAACAATACAGAATTAAATGATTATGGTAGGTTTGATATGGTTTGGATTGGTAATCCAAATAATCCAGATGGAAAAACTCTTCCGATTGATAGAATAGACGAATTGTGTAAAAAATTTGCTAATACATGTTTTGTTGTTGACGAAGCTTATGCTGATTTATGTGTTGGTTTCGAATCGTGTGTTGGTTTAACTCAGAAATATTCTAATCTTATTGTTATACGATCAATGACCAAACTCTTTTCTATTCCAGGTATTCGATTAGGGTATATTATTGCTAATAAATCAATGATTCAAAATATTAAGCAGTATGTTATTCCGTGGAGTGTAAATGCACTTGCTATAAAAGCGGGTAATTATATTTTAAAAGAGTATGCCAATTTATTGCCCGATGTAAATACGATATTAGATAACTCGTTAAAACTACAAACCAAGCTAAATGGTTTGTCGTTTCTCGAGGTAACTCAGTCTAAGTGTAATTTTTTCTTAATAAAACTGCTTAAGGGGAATTCTTTAGAGTTAAAAGAATTCTTGATTCGAGAAAAAGCATTATTGATTCGCGATGCATCGAATTTTAAAGGATTAGATAATTCGTGGATAAGAGTGGCATCGCAAAAAGCATCCTATAACAATTTTCTTTACGAAAGTTTAAAAGAATGGAGTCAGTTGTAAGTTGGATTATAAATCCATTGGTAATAGGTTTTTTATTAGATTCGGTTTTTGGCGATCCTTATTTTTTGCCGCATCCTATAAAATTGTTCGGAAAGCTTATTGGTATTGGCGAAAGATATCTTAACAAAGGAAAAAACAAACAACTAAAAGGAGCTTTATTAAGTTTCGGGTTGATTATGCTAATTGTTTCGTTTTTGGGATTACTATTTTGGTGGTTAAAGAGATTTTCTACAACTACGATGGTGGTAGAGAGTATCTTTGTGTTTTTCGGAATAGCAAATAAAAGTCTTGTAGTTGAATGTTTGAAAGTTGAAAAAGCATTAAAAACAAATGGGATAAAAGCCGGACGGAAACAGTTAAGTATGATTGTAGGCAGAGATACCAAGAATTTAAATGCACACGAAATACGAATTGCTACACTCGAGACATTATCAGAAAATTTAAGCGACGGAGTTATAGCTCCTCTATTTTATTATGCTATTGGAGGCATTCCGTTAATGTTTGCTTATAAAATGGTTAATACTCTCGATTCGATGATTGGATATAAAAACGATCGATTTATTGATTTTGGTCGAGTAGCAGCAAAAACAGATGATGTATTCAACTATATCCCGGCTAGGTTAACAGCTTTTTTAATGGCAATGCTAACATTAAGTGCCAGAGCTTTTGTGTTTGTTTTTAAGTTTGGCAATAAGCATTCGAGTCCGAATGCGGGATATCCCGAAGCTGCTCTTGCCGGAATTCTCGATTGCCAGTTTGGAGGTCCTAACTGTTACAACGGAAAGATAGTTGACAAACCTTTTATAGGGAAAAATAAAAGAGCAATATCAGGAGCCGAACTGAAAAAGGCGTGTATGATAAACATTATCGTATCGGCAAGCTTTGTTGTTTTGCTTTTATTAATACAGCAATAAATGGGTAAAAATTATATAATTACAGGTGCTGCCGGTGCGGGCAAAACAACTTTAATAAATCAACTACGACAAATAGGTTTTTTGTGTTGCGAAGAGGTGTCGCGAAGAATGATAATGGAGCAGAAATTGCAAAAAACAGATGCTTTGCCATGGAAAAATATGGCTAAGTTTTGCACACTTGTATTTAACCAAACAATTGCCCAACATAAAAAGAATCTTAATTCTTCGGAGGTATGTTTTTTCGACAGAGGAATCCCTGATATTATTGCCAATCTTAGATACAAAAAGATAAATCCCCCTTCGAAATATTTTAATGCGATAAATCAAATGGATTATCAAAAAGATGTAATTGTATTACCCCCCGAACGATCAATATATGTTAATGATAACGAAAGGACAGAATCGTTCGAAACAGCAAACGAGATTTACTTTCAGATTGTAGATGTATATAAGTCGTTGGGTTTTCGATTGCATAAAGTGGAGTTTTTGCCTGTAGCTAATAGAGCAAACAAGGTAATTGATCTATTAGGAATCAATACCCAAAGAATATCAAAATGAGTGATAAAAACGTTTCTTTTTGCTTTATCCATTACCAAAAAAAGTAGCAAGCTAACTAATCTACCTTTTACTTTGTTTTTTTCTAATTGCAATTAGATATTTTTTATTGTATTGTTATTACGATAGATATTTGTGTTTTATTTGCAACTATCAAAACAAATCACTTTGTTTTTCTAGAAATTAATTATACTTTTCTGGTGTAAACCCCAATAATAGAGCAAATCATAAGAAAGAAATATCAAAACATTTTGATAATCTACTTAAGTATTAGGGTATAAAGACAATTAAAGAGGAGGCAAAATCAAACAATCTGGTTTGCAAGTGAAATAATTAAGGATTTGGATTTAATAATTTAGGTTTTACAGTAATATATTTAACTTTTACATTCAATTATTTAGGTTTTACAGTAATATATTTAATTTTTACATTCAATTATTTAGGTTTAGAGGTGGCATATTTAACTTTCGCATTCAATTATTTAGATATTCAATCGAAACATTTAGGTTTTACATTGAAACATTTAGGTTTCGAGTTAAAGCATTTAGGTATTTAACTAAAGCATTTAGGTTTTGCTGTAAAGCATTTATGTATTAATCAATGATTTATGTGTGTTTTTAAATAAGAATTAATATTATGAATAGAAAAAACGAACAATATCTTAATATGTTTTTAGTTACACAAAGTTATCTCGAAGAGCATATTTCGGTTTGGTCTTCTATTTCGCGATTGGTAGGGTATAAAAAAGATTTTGACGAGTTGCTAGCTCGTATTATCGATATTTCGAATAAATCGAACAATAATATTGCGATAACCAAACGAAAAGAAAATCTACAAAAGACTTTAGCAAATAAGGCAGTAAAACTTTCGGGAGCGATGCAAGCTTATTGTTCTGAAACCAATCGAATTGATTTGAAAAAAGAAATATCGATTACAAAAACTAAGGTTTTGCGAGCAAAAGATTCAGAGCTAAAACCGATGATTTCGTTATTGATTGATTGTTCAAAAAAGTATTTAGCCAATTTATCTGATTTTGGCGTTACTGATGCTATGATTGCAGACTTGCAAATTACTCTCGACGATTTTAATGCTTTAATTGGAAAGCCTCGTGTTATTTTAAATAATAAGTATATGCAGCTTAGTATATTGGATGAGTTATTCGGTAAAGCCAATAATTTGCTAAAAGATAAAATAGATAAGATAATGGTGATGTTTAAAGACTCGGAAAATGGCTTTTACGAAGGGTATTTACGCAATCGGGTTATTGTAAATAAGTAATAAAGAATATCACTCATCTTGAAATTTATTGTGTGTAAATTAACTATTGTGTAAGTTCTATCCCCAATGGGGTATACATTGTTCGTATTTATGATTCGAAAAATACAATAACACGAAAGATAATAAAGAGATAAAGTAAATAAGAAACTCCCGAAAGGGAGTTTCTTTATAATGTTATTGTAGGTAATAAATGAGTAATATTAGCCTTAAACTCAATTTTAAAATGTAATTTTAAAGCATAGTATTTATGTAGTTAGGTTATGGTTTAATTTTATAGAACTTTATTGTTATGCGAGAAAAACTTATGGTAATATTTATTTCATTATTTATTGTTTTAGTCGATTTGTATTCGTTTAAAGGACTAAAATTGTTGCTCGAGAATGTAGCATCTCTGTATCGAAATATTATTTTTATTATTTATTGGATAATTCCTTTTTCAATAATTCTAGTATTGGTTTATTTCTTTTCGCAACATTCGCTGGGGCGTGACCCTGTTCAATTTAAGCGATTTTATGTTCTGGGTGGTTTTTTTATCTTAATATATATTCCCAAATTAATATTTATCACATTTCATTTTGTTGAGGATTTGGTTTGTTTGATTCGTTGGATTGTATCTAAAATTTCGATGACAGGTCGAGTTCATGATACAGATATTTCGAATATATCCAGATCGAGATTTATTAGTCAGTTGGGTTTTATTATTGCAATTATCCCGTTTGTGTCTATACTGCATGGAATTTTAATAGGGCGATTTAATTTCCGGGTAGAAAAAAAGAAATTGAGATTTACTAATCTGCCAAAAGTGTTTGATGGATATAAATTGGTTCATATATCAGATATGCATATTGGAAGCTTTTTGGGACATCAGCAGCATGTTGAAAAAGCTATTGAGCTAATAAATGCCCAAAATCCAGATTTGATTTTGTTTACAGGAGATTTAGTGAATAATTTTTATGAAGAGTTAGAGGGGTGGATTCCTATATTAAGCAAATTGAATGCTAAATATGGTAAGTTTTCTATTCTCGGAAATCATGATTATGGAGATTATTATCGATGGAAAAATAACGAAGATAAAAAGCAGAATCAGGAAAAGATAAAGCAAGCTCATAAAAAAATAGGATTTAAATTGTTGTTAAACGAATTTCATGATTTAGAATTTAAAAAAGAGAAAATAACTATTGTTGGAGTCGAAAACTGGGGGTTGCCTCCTTTCCCTCAGTATGGAGATTTAAAAAAGGCAATGAGTGGCATAGATGATTCTGTGTTTAAAATTTTGCTTTCGCATGATCCATCACACTGGAGTGCCGAAGTTGTAGATAATACAAATATTGATTTAACTCTTTCGGGGCATACACATGGAATGCAATTTGGAGTTCGAGTAGGAAACCTAAAATGGAGTCCTGCAAAATATAAGTATCCCAATTGGGCTGGTTTGTATGAAAAAAGTAAACAGTATTTGTATGTAAATCGGGGATTCGGATATATTGGTTTTCCTGGAAGAGTAGGGATGCCTCCTGAAATAACTTTAATAGAATTGTTTAGTGCATAAAAAAAGGAGGGGGTACCTCCTTTTTATTAGGGATGAAAACCATCATTGTCTTCTTCTAAATCAAGCAAATCTGATAATGCCAGAAACTCGTTCATCGTTTGATATAGCATTAATATTGTAGGTAATGCTGTTATTGTTGATTCATCAGAAAGCATAAATACTATATCAAATGGATAGATTGCTCCGGTAGGAACTGATTCCAGTGGCATGATTTTTATGTCGGCAACTTTAACATCATTTTGATAAAGACCTACACTAAGTTGAGTGTTAACATATTCAACTAGTTTCTCAGGGTTATTTGATAAAGAATCAATAGCTTGATTAATCATTGATGCATTAATGTTAGCTCTGAAGCTTAAATCGCCAATAGTTAGTCGCCCTTCAATACCATTAAACATAATTGTAGTATCGGTACTCGGAATCATACTTCCTTCTACAAGAATAATCGTGTTGTCGTTTTGAGTAATGTTGATGTTTATACTAATGCTATTGTTGGGTGATAGTTGAACTGTTGCAGTGATTTGATAAGGAGTAAGACTTAAGTTTGCATTTAAAGAGGTTAATGTTCCTGCATTTTCGCCACTAGCAATCCAGCTGCTGGTAATGTCAACATCTAGTAAAGTTGTGCCATCAACAACTAAGTCAGCATCGATAGCCGTTGGTTGATAAAGAGTAATTGTTCCTCCGGCTGTTGCTACTGTTATCTGTGTTTCTGTGTAACCGTGTATTGTGAAAGTTGCATTGTTGGTACTCATATTTGTTGAGTCGGAAGGAAATAGGATTATTATCTTTTGCCCTCCAAGCTGAACATCCCAATGAGGTTGAGGGGTATGTACATAGGTGTAAGTTCCTTTGCGGGCATTAAAGTCAAATCCGGGATCTGCATCTTTAGTTTGTAATAATTCTTTGTTTACATAACTATTTGGCGAAATAAGTTTATTAATCTTATTAAATATCGATTTCTTGTTACTGGTTCCAAAAGGATAAGGAGCATCGATCAAAATATCGAATGTTTGTAAGCCTTCGCTTCTCATGATATCTCCCATTTGAGTTCCCATCATTGTAGGTAAGCTTGTAATAATTGTTTTTGCTTGTTCTGGGTCGAAACCTGAGTTTGAATCATCATCTTCGCAAGCTGTAAAGAAAAATGTTACTAAAACAAGCATCATTGCTAATAGTTTTTTCTTGTCTTTCATTTTTATTGGTTTTTTAGTTAGTGTGTTTTTGCAGTTATTTTTTTATTAATATTTGTAGATATAAGAGTGTTTCTTATATAAAGATGTGAAAAAAAAAGCAAAGGTTTTGTATAAAACAAGAAAAAAATAACAACAACTATCATTGAATCTTGTGGTTAACGTATCAAATAGTTGATGAGAGCGGGATAGATGAATTTTTCGTATTAAAAAGAAAAATTATAGCTACATATAAATATCAGGAGGGTAATTAATTTCGGTTAAGAAAAGTCCTTGAGCAGGAACAGAAATTCCAGCATTTGATCGATTTTCACTTTCAATAATCTTTTTGAAGCCATCAATTGATAATTTGCCTCTACCGACTTCAATAAGAGTACCTACAATTGCACGTACCATATTACGTAAAAATCTATCGGCACTAATTGTGAATATAATCTTATAATCGTGTTGTACCCAAAAAGCATTAGTAATTTTACAATTGTTTGTTTTTACATCTGTGTGTAACTTGCTAAAACTTGTGAAATCTGTATAATCGAATAAAACTTTACAAGCTTTATTCATTTGTTCTATATCGAGCTGCTTAGATACAAACCAAGATGATTCTAATAAAAAAGGATCCTTTTTTTGATGTATATAATATTTGTATGTTCTGCTTTGTGCATCAAAACGGGCATGAGCATCGTTTTGTACTTTAGCGATATTGTAAATAGCAATATCTTTAGGTAAAAAACTATTCAGTTTAAAAACGATTTTATCATCTTTGTCGATATTTGCAATATTTGATTCGAAATGAGCAATGTAATTAATAGCATGTACTCCTGTATCGGTACGACCAGCTCCTGTAATTTCCGTTTCTTGTCTAAGTATTGTTGAAAAAGCTTTTGTTAAAACTTCTTGTACAGAAATAGCATTGGGCTGTATTTGCCAGCCATGATAGTGTGTTCCCTTGTAGCTTAATTTTATAAAATATCGATATTTCACTAGATAAAATTTTACTGCAAAGATAAATTAAAATTTATTTCAAGAATGGTTATTGTGCTTTGAGGGCATTATAAAATCTTAATTTGTTTTAACATTTTTTAACATAAAAAAAAGGTAATATTGCTCTCGGATTATATTTAACAGAAGTATAATATTTACAATTATTTTAGAACAAACAAAATTTGTATATCTTTTCAAAAAAAATTGAAACATGAATGAAGTAGTTGATATCAAAGAACTGAATGACCGCATAGAGAAAGAAAGTTCATTTGTAGACATGATTAAAATGGAAATGGGAAAGGTGATTGTTGGGCAAAAACATCTGGTAGACTCATTGTTAATCGGACTGCTCTCTGATGGACATATTTTATTAGAAGGTGTTCCGGGATTAGCAAAAACTCTTGCAATAAATACATTGTCAAAAATTGTTGATGCAGACTTTAGTCGTATCCAGTTTACACCAGATTTATTACCTGCTGATTTAATAGGTACGATGATTTATAGTCAGAAAAAAGAAGAGTTTCAGGTAAAAAAAGGACCTGTATTTACTAATTTTGTTTTGGCTGATGAGATAAATCGATCGCCAGCAAAGGTTCAAAGTGCTTTGTTGGAGTCAATGCAAGAACGTCAGGTTACTATTGGCGAAGAAACATATCAATTGCCTCAACCATTTTTAGTAATGGCTACACAAAATCCTATAGAGCAAGAAGGAACATATCCTCTTCCGGAAGCACAGGTTGATAGATTTATGTTAAAGGTTGTAGTTGATTATCCAAAGTTAGAAGAAGAGAAAATGATTGTTCGGCATAATGTTGCAAAAAGTTTTCCCAAAGCTACAGCAATATTAAAACCAGAGAATATCATTAATGCTCGTAATGTGGTTAAAGATGTATATATTGATGAGAAAATAGAGCAATATATTTTAGATATTGTCTTTGCTACACGATTCCCAGAAAAATATGGTTTAGAAAAGTTTGCTTCAATGATTAATTACGGAGGATCTCCTCGTGCAAGTATTAATTTAGCTATGGCTTCTAAAGCATACGCATTTATTAAGCGTAGAGGATATGTTATTCCTGAGGATGTTCGTGCCGTTTGTCATGATGTATTGCGACATAGAATTGGTTTGTCGTATGAGGCTGAGGCCGAAAATATAACTAGTGAAGATATTATTACAGAAATTTTAAATACAGTAGAAGTTCCGTAAATATATTCTGGAAATGAAAAAAATAATTGTACTTCTGTTAATTGTATTTTGTGGCTTTCATGTTTTTAGTCAAACTTTTGTTGGGAAGCATAAATCTGAAATAAGAAAAGAAATGAGAAATTATCAGGATTTCGCATTTACTAAAGAGATTCTTGGTAAGAAAAGTTATATAAAATATGAAGATATTGATAGATGCCGAACTTTATTATTTGTACTCAACAGTGAGGGAAATTGTAAGTATCAAATGTTAATGTGTGACTATAGTTTGTTAAAGCAAATGATACAAATGCTAAATGACACTTACGAGTATCAAAATAATTTTATATGGAAGGATACAAAACAGAATTATGTTATTAAAATAAAAAAAGACGACTGGTATTTTTCTGTAATAACAAGAAAGTCTGAAAAAAAAGATTAATGTGTAACTTAAATTAGTTGTTTGTGGAAGCTTCAGAACTGCTTAAGAAAGTACGAAAGATAGAAATTAAAACGAGAGGGTTATCTAAAAATATTTTTGCTGGTGAATACCATAGTGCTTTTAAAGGACGAGGAATGACATTTAGCGAGGTTCGAGAATATCAATATGGTGATGATATTCGTAATATTGATTGGAATGTAACAGCTCGATTTAATAGTCCATATATAAAAATATTTGAAGAGGAACGAGAGCTTACTGTAATGTTACTTGTTGATGTTAGTAATTCACGTGTGTTTGGAACGCAATCTCAATTGAAGAAAAATTTGATAACAGAAATTTCAGCTGTTTTATCTTTTTCGGCAATTCACAATAATGATAAAATAGGAGTCATTTTATTTAGTGATAAGGTTGAGAAATTTATTCCTCCCAAAAAAGGACGTACACATACACTGAGAATTATTCGTGAGTTGATAGAGTTTACCCCTCAGAATACAAATACAGATATCTCAGAGGCTTTACGATATTTAACAAATGCAATAAAAAAGAGAAGCACAGCTTTTATTATATCTGATTTTATTGATGAGAAAGATGGGATTCCTTGTTTTGATGAAGCTATTAGGATAGCAAATCGAAAGCATGACTTAATAGCGTTAAAAGTATATGATAAACGCGAAAAAGAACTTCCCTCGGTAGGTATTATTCGAATGAAAGATGCTGAGACAGGACAGTATGCTTGGGTTGATACTACAAGTTTGAAATTAAGACGAAATTATGCTAATTGGTATAAAGATATGGAGACTTCAGTAAATGATACTTTGGTTAGAGCTGGAGTTGATTTTGTTTCTATCGCTACAGATCAGGATTATGTAAAACCATTAATAAACTTATTCAAGAAAAGATAAATTTATCTATTTATGGTACAATTAAAAGTATATAGACTTTATATAATTTCATTATTTATATGTGTATTATGTTATGGTGGAGCAATAAAGGCTCAAACTGTAAGTGTAGATGTTAAGTTAGATACTACTGAGTTTTTGATTGGCGAACAGGTGGGACTTGAGATTCATGTAATGCAGCCCAAAAATGTTTCTGTTGGATTACCTATTTTTAAAACAGAAGAATTAGATCAAAAAGATATAGAGATTATTGAAGAATTAACCAATGATACAAGTTTAGTTGATGATAAAAATTGGTTAATAAAGAAACGATTAATAATAACATCGTTTAATGCAGGGCGATATATTTTTCCTCCAATACCTGTTTTATATTATAGTGATACAATAAAATCAGAGCCGGTATTATTTACAGTAAATTCGATAGATATTGATACTACCCAAGCTATAAAAGACATAAAGATGCCATATTCGGCTCCAGTTAGTTTTGCCGAGGTTATGCCTTGGGTTGGTGGTAGTGTAGGTTTAGTTTTAATCATCTTAGTATTGATATATATCATTCGAAAAATAATAAAGAAAGAGCCTATTATTAAGAGGAATAAACCTAAAGAACCTGCACATATTATAGCTTTACGCGATTTAGAAAAGCTAAAAGCAAATAAGTTATGGCAAAAGGATAGAATAAAAGGATATTATACCGAATTGACTGATATTTTACGTATGTATTTATGGAATAGATATTCAATAAAGACATTAGAACGTACTAGTGATGAAATATTAAATTCTCTGAAAAAATCAGAATTTGAGAATGAAGATTTATTCTTGATTTTGAGAGATATTTTGAAAACATCAGATTTGGTGAAGTTTGCAAAATTTAAACCTTTAGCTAACGAAAATGAGAAATACTTAAAAGAATCTTTCGATTTTGTAGAGAAAACTAAGTTAATTGAAGAAGTTCTGGAGCAAAAGGATGATATTGCATCAAGTAAGGAAAAAGAAGTTGAAGAGAATATAGAAAATAATTAATGATTAAGAAGAAATGAATAATATAAGTTTTGCAAATCCTAATTTATTGTATTTGTTGCTTGTAATACTTCCGATGATCGTTTGGTATGTATTAAATCATAAACGGACTCATGCGAGTATTCAAGTTTCGACAATAAAAGGTATTGGACAAAATCATATAACATATAAACATATTCTTAGGCATGTTGTATTTGCTTTTAGAGTATTAGCTGTAGCTTTATTGATTATAGCAATTGCAAGACCCCAATCTACATTAAGTTGGAAAAACGAAGAGTCTGAGGGGATAGATATTGTACTAGCATTAGACATATCGACAAGTATGTTAGCTCGCGATTTTCAACCCGATAGATTAGAGGCTGCAAAAGATTTAGCCATACAATTTATTTCGGGGCGACGTAATGATCGTATAGGTTTAGTTGTATTTAGTGGCGAGAGTTTTACTCAATGTCCATTGACAACAGATCAGGCTGTTATAGTAAATCTTTTTAGAGATATCAAAAGTGGAATGCTTGAAGATGGAACTGCTATTGGAATGGGACTAGCAACATCTGTTAGCCGTTTAAAAGATAGCGATGCAAAGAGTAAAGTGATTATATTGTTAACCGATGGAGTTAATAATAGAGGTTCAATAGCACCAGCTACGGCAGCCGAATTAGCACAAACCTTCGGAATTAGAGTTTATACTATTGGAGTTGGAACCGAAGGAATGGCTCCATATCCAATCGAAACTCCTTTCGGTGTTCAACTAAGAAATATTCCTGTTGAAATTGATGAGAAAACGTTGAGTTTGATAGCAGAGAAAACAGATGGAGAGTATTTTAGAGCTACCGATAACAATAAACTTAAGCAGATTTACGAACAGATAGATAAATTAGAGAAATCAAAGATAGAAGTAAAAGAATTTAGTCAGAAAGACGAAGAATTTCTAATGTTTGTTCTTATTGCAGCTTTCTTACTTTTATCTGATATGATATTACGAAATACATTATTAAGACAAATACCTTAGTTATGTTTAGATTTGGAAATCCAGTATATTTATATATTCTATTAATAATACCAGTGCTTGCCTTTTTATTTGGTTTAGCTCAGTATTATAAACGCAAAGCATTGAATGAGTTTGGCGATATGAGCGTAATAGAGCAGTTAATGCCTTTTGTCTCGAAAAGTCGACCAATACTTAAATTTATATTTCTAATTATAGCAATTACTTCAATTATTTTAGCTTTAGCTGATCCTCAATTTGGATCGAAGCTTGAAAAAGTAAAAACAAAAGGAGCTGAAATAATTATAGCTTTAGATGTGTCTAATAGTATGCTTGCCGAAGATATAAAGCCGAACCGTTTAGAGCGAGCAAAACAAGCAATTTCTAAATTGATAGATAAAATGAAGAACGATCGTATAGGTTTGATAGTATTTGCTGGAGATGCTTATATTCAAGTTCCGGTAACATCAGATTATACAGCTGCGAAAATGTTTTTATCGTCGATAAATCCAAATATTGTATCGAAACAAGGTACAGCTATTGGTTCGGCAATTGATTTAGCAATGAATTCGTTTACCCCTGAGAGTGAAATGGAGAAGGCATTAATTATTATTACTGATGGAGAAAATCACGAAGATGATGCTTTAGATGCTTCTGAGTTGGCAAAAGAAAAAGGGATAACTATACATACTATAGGTATGGGAAGTCCTCAAGGGGCTCCAATTCCTTTGCAAAAAGGTTATGGACAAACAGTTTATCAGAAAGATCATCAAGGGAAAATAGTTGTTAGTAAATTAGACCAAACTATGTTGCAAGAAATTGCTGCATCGGGAGGAGGTGTTTTTATTAGAGCTACTAATACACAAACAGGATTAAATAAGTTATTTGAAAGAATTAATAAGATGGAAAAGAAAGAGATGGAAGAACGTATTTATACCGATTTTGAACATCGCTTTCAGTATTTATTAGCGATAGCATTGTTTTTTATTCTTTTAGATATTTTTGTTCCTGAAAGAAAAAGCAGATGGTTGAAAGATTTTAATTTATTCAAAATTAATTCGTAGTTATGAAGGTATCGAAGATCATATTAATTTCTATAATGACATTATTTTCGTTGAGTCTCTTTGCTCAAAAAGAGCGTAAATTTATTCGTCAGGGAAATAAAGATTTTGAAAAGGGAAATTACGAAAATTCAGAAGTTGCATATAGAAAAGCTATAGAGTTAGAAAAAGAAAAAACTCATCATCCGGCATTTAATGTAGGTGATGCTTTGTACAAACAAAAGAAATACGAAGATGCAGCAACTCAGTTCGAAAATATATCAAATTTAGAGTTAAGTAAAGAAGAAAAAGCTAAGATATTCCATAATCTAGGTAATTCTCTTCTAAAGAATAATAAATTAAAAGAAAGTATTGAAGCTTACAAAAATGCTTTGCGTAATAATCCTGCCGATGAAGAAACTCGGTATAATTTAGCTTATGCTCAGAAAAAAATGCAGCAGCAACAACAGCAACAGCAAAATAAGGATAAAAACAAGGATAAGAAGGACAATAAAGATAAAAAGGATCAAGACAAAAAAGATCAAAATAAAGATCAACAAAATAAGGATAAGAACAAGGATAAAAAAGATCAGAAAAAGAATCAGCAGAAAGATCAAAAAAAGGATCAAAAACAGAAGCAACAGCAGCAAAAACAGCAAATTTCGAAAAAAGATGCAGAGCGAATTTTACAAGCTTTAGCTAATGACGAAAAGAAAACCCAGAAAAAGGTTAAGGAACAAAAGGCTGCGGCGGCAAAAGTGAAAACGGAGAAAGAATGGTAGCAATACCATTATTAAAAAGAAAAGAATATTCTAATTTTGTAATGAAATTAGGGCTTAGAAAAATAAAAATACTTGATTAAATGAAAAGGTGGTATTTTATAATCTTATTATTAATAGTAAAGAGTGTTTCGGCACAAAATGTTGTATTTAAAGCATCGGCTCCAGAGGTTGTTGAAGTAGGTCAACAATTTCGATTACTGTATACAGTAAATGCCAGAGCATATGATTTTTCGGCTCAAGCTGTAAATGGAATCAATGTATTAGCTGGGCCGAGTACCTCACAGTCGAGCAATATTAGCATTATAAATGGGAAAGTTTCTCAAAATGTAGAATATACTTTTACATATGTTGTGCAGGCTACCAAAAAAGGTAATTATAAAATTCCGCCTGCCGAAGTAAAGGTAGATGGTAAGGTATATAAGTCAAATGCTATACAGGTTGAAGCAATTAAGGGGAATGTATCGAAACAGGGGCATTCGGTTAATAATGGAGCAAGAATACAACAATCGCAAGATAATATTAACCAAACTACTTCGAAAAAAGATGCTTTTTTACGAATAATTGTCGATAAAAAAAATGTGCATCGCGAAGAGGGTGTTGTTATTACCATAAAATTATATAAGAGATTACCTATTATTGATTTTTCTGATATAAAATGGCCAATGTTTGATGGCTTTGTTAAAGAAAATGTTTACTCGCCTAATGTTATTAATTGGGTAAGAGAAAATGTTAATGGCAGAATTTACGAAACAGGAGTATTGAGTAAGTATATTTTATTTCCTCAGAAAACAGGTTCGATAACAATTGATCCTGCTGAGTTAGAGTTTATTTATCAGAAACAATCTAGAGGTCGAGGACGAAGTTTATTTGATGATTTTTTCGGATCGATAGAAAGAGCAAAAGCTCGAATAAAAAGTAATTCGGTAAAAATAAATGTAAAACCATTACCAGCAAATAAACCTTCTGATTATTCGGGAGCTGTAGGCAAATTTAAATTAACAACTAGCATTGATAATAAGAGTGTAAAAACGAATGATGCTATAAACTTAAAAGTCCGGATATCAGGAAATGGAAACCTGAAATATATAAATCCATTAAATATTGATTTCCCTTCAGACTTTGATGTTTATGATCCTAAGATAGCTGATAATATTAAATATTCAGAAAAAGGATCAATAGGAAGTAAATCGTTTGAATATTTAATAATCCCACGTCATGCTGGTAATTTTACAATTCCAGCTTTTAATTTTACATATTTTGATACAAGTGTCGATAAGTATAAAACCGAAAAAGGAGGTCCGTTTACTATAAAAGTATCAAAATCGGATGGAGACACAACAGTAACAGTATCATCGGCATTTACAAAAGAAGATGTTAAATTTTTTGGGAAAGATATAAGGTTTATACACAATAAGAAAATCAAATTGCAGCCAATAAATTCGTTTGTTTTTGGTTCTGTAAGTTTTTATTTCGCATATATTGTTTTACTATTATTATTTGTTGCTGTTTTTGTTATCCGTCGTAAGAAAATAAAAACCAATGCAAATATTGTATTAGCTAAAAATAAGAAAGCAAATAAATTTGCTCGTAAGCGATTAAATAAGGCTTCTGGATTTATGAAACAAGATCAGCACGAAGCTTTTTACGAAGAATTAGTTAAAGCAATGTGGGGATATATTAGCGATAAGTTAGGTATAAGCTTAGCCGATTTATCGAAAGATAATGCTAGAAACGAAATGTTAGCTAAAAATGTTGATCAGGAATATATTGATCAAATATTGAGTATTATTGATCGATGTGAGTATGCGCGTTATGCTCCGGTTACTGAAGAAACTCGTATGGATAATTTATATAATGATGCAATTAAAGTGATTAGTAAATTACAACAAAAATTGAAATAGAATAGGAGGATATGAGAATGAAAAAATTAATATTTTTTATAGTTTCTATTTCATCGGTGATATGTGTTAATGCACAAAATCCCGAATCGTTGATGGAAAAAGCAAATAATTTATTTGTTGAAGGCAAATATGAGCAAGCTCTTGAGGTTTATAATAGTATTTTAAACGAAGGTTACGAATCGACCGATTTATATTATAATATAGGAAATACTTATTATAAGCAAAAAGGAATAGCAAAAGCTATTTTAAACTATGAAAGAGCATTATTACTAGATCCCAACAACGAAGATGTAAAATACAATTTAGAGCTTTGTAATCGATTGGTAGTTGATCAAATTGAGATATTGCCTGTGTTCTTTATTACTGCATGGGTACGTAGTTTTAGAAATTTATTCTCATCGAATGTGTGGGCATACATTAGTATGATAACATTTGCAATAGCTCTTATATTTATTTCTTTTTATTTGTACAGTAAAGGAGTTGGGTTTAAAAAACTATCTTTTTGGTTAGGATTTGTTTTGGTATTGTTGTCGTTAAGCTCATTTATTTTTTCGAAAAGTCAAAAAGAAAGAATAATAAACGGACGAACTGCTATTATAATAAGCCCTTCGGTTACAGTAAAAAGTGCTCCTGATACCAGTGGAACAGATTTATTTGTAATTCACGAAGGAACAAAAGTTATAATTGAAGATAAAATATCGGATTGGAGTGAAATTAAATTAAGTGATGGAAGCAAAGGTTGGTTAAATAAAAAAGATCTGGAGCCGATTTAAAAAATAGATATAGATAATATGTTTTAACCTGAAGTTCAAAAGTCAGTAATGATTTTTGAACTTTTTGTATATGATGTTGTTTGAAGTAAAAATTAACACGAAAATTTCTTTAAGCTCAAACTTCTTAAAAACAAACAAATGAAAAAAATAGTATTATCAATTCTAATAATTAGCCTTATGACTCCAGTTTTAGCACAAAAAAAATCTTTTTACGACTTTAAAGTAAAAGATATTGATGGTAATGAGTATGACTTAATTAACTTAAAAGGTAAGAAAGTACTTGTAGTAAATACAGCATCAAAATGCGGATTAACACCCCAATACAAAGATTTACAGAAATTGTATACCGATTATATGAATGACAATTTTGTTGTAATAGGATTTCCTGCAAATGATTTCTTGAGGCAAGAACCAGGAACGAATAATGAGATAAAAAGTTTTTGTTCATCAAAATATAATGTAAGCTTTCCCATGATGGCAAAAATATCGGTTAAAGGTAAAAATATGCATCCATTGTATCAATGGTTAACCCAAAAAGACCAAAATGGAATTAAGGATTCTAAAGTAAAATGGAACTTCCAAAAGTATTTAATCGATAGAGAAGGTAATCTTGTAAATGTTGTATCGCCCAAAACAAGTCCTTTGGATAAGAAAATTATAGATTGGATAAAAAAATAATAAAGACTTGATACACTACTCTCTATATGGATTGAGTTAGCAAATATAGACTGCAAAATGTTCTGATGTTTTCTTGTAGTTTTCTGCTGAGGAGCACTTGTGTGTTATTTTGTTTGTTGTACTTAGTATGTAATACAAATTGTGTTTTAAGAAGTAAATTATTACATTTAAGAAAGTATCAGGTTATATACAATAAACAAATCTAATCATTAAAATAAAGCTTGGATGTGATTTTACGAATCCAATTTAATCTAAGAAATAGTGACCCTGAATCCCGACAGTGAAATTCGGGCAAATATTAATTAATAAAAATTTACGTATGAAAGAACTAATTAATTTACAAGGATCAAAAATTCTTTGTAAAAAAGAACAACAATCGGTAAAAGGAGGAGGACATACTTCATCTTTTTGTCAAGAAAATGGAGTATGCCCTGATGGTCAACATTGCGAGGGAATAGTATGTGTTCCAGATCAGGGGTCAGGAGGCAGTGGAGGAGGAGAAGGAGAGGATCCGAATGAATACGACCCAAAATAATTTAAAATGAGGTTGTTCTTTACTTTTTGGATAGCCTCATTATTCTTAGCTTTAATTTATTATCTTGGTTAATAATACAAATTCACTTGTAAGTTTATGCGTAAAGTAATAGAAATAGAGCCTTTTTTTACAATCGAATCCATTCGAATGTTCCCTGATGTAGATTTTGCAGATACTTTTTCGACTACAAATACTCACAATACAATAGATGAGATAACTCAATTGGTGTTTGGAACATCGCCTTCGTGGGTGAGAGTCTTGTTTGCTATAAGAAATAATCTAGTTCGATTTATAGGGGTAAGTGTACCTAAACCTGAGGAAAAATCAGTAAAGTTTGAAGTAGGAGCGTATGTTCGGTTTTTTAAGATTTATTATTTTGATAAAGATCAAGTAATACTTGGAGCCAATGATTCGCACTTAAACTTTAGAGCAATTATTTTTAATGACAATACAGATAATTACAATATTAAAGTATCAACTTTGGTAAAGTATAACAATACAAAAGGTAGATACTATATGAAATTTATAAAGCCATTTCATAAACTGATTATAAAACGAATGATGAAAAATGCATATTCTAACAATTAGTACTTGATTTATTTTATATCAAAAATCAATTTGCTATATATCAAATTGAAAATACCAAAACATTTTAAAAATAGGATTAGCCAATATTCGAGCTTTGAATTTACAAATCGAGTAAAGCCTCTTCAGAAGCTACCATTTTGTACGGTGTTTCGAGCAAATCTTTTATTTTTACCAGAAAACCAACCGAATCTTTCCCATCAATAGTGCGATGATCGTACGATAAGGCAATATACATCATAGGTCTAATTTCGACTTTCCCGTTTAAAGCTATTGGGCGTTCTTGTATGTTGTGCATTCCTAAAATTCCCGATTGAGGAGGATTTAAAATAGGTGTCGATAGTAAAGACCCAAACACACCACCATTAGTAATAGTAAATGTACCTCCAGTTAAATCATCAATTGATATACGCCCCGAGCGACCTTTGTCGGCAAGTCGTTTTATTTCTATCTCGAGCTCGGCTAAATTCATTGTTTCGGCATTGCGAACAACCGGAACCATTAAGCCTTTAGGTGTTTGTACGGCAATACCAATATCGGTATAATTAGGATAAATAATTTCTTCGTTCTCTAATTGAGAGTTTACTGCCGGAAAGCTTTTTAAGGCAATACTTACAGCTTTTGTAAAAAATGACATAAATCCCAGTTTCAACCCATGTTTTTCGATAAATTGCTTTTGGTATTTTGTTCGGATATTCAAAATTTCGGTCATGTCTATCTCGTTAAAGGTAGTTAGCATAGCAGTTTGGTTT
>JAKSCO010000167.1 GCA_022360575.1 Bacteroidales bacterium
CCTGGAGCATTAATGAGTATCTTAGGAATATCATTGTTAAATAAAATAATAATAGAATTACCGAAACCTTTCGATGCTGCTGATATTTTAAATGCTTTACGCAACGAAATAAAAATGGCACTTCGACAGACAGGAAAAGAAGACGAAACAAGAGATGGGATGGATATTTCACTTTGTATTTTTAATAAGAAAAAAAATAAAATTAACTTTTCAGGAGCTTATAATTCTCTTATAATTATTCGAGATAACGAAATCATAAAATATAAAGCAGATAGAATGCCTATAGGTATTTATTATGAAGAAAAACCATTTACAAATCAAGAAATAAAACTCAAGAAAAACGATTTATTATATATGTATTCTGATGGTTTTCCTGATCAGTTTGGAGGAGATTTAAAAAAGAAATTCCTTACAAAAAATTTAAATAATTTATTGCTTGATATTTCAGAAGAAACTTTATCTAGACAAAAAGAAATATTAAATGTAAAATTCAAAGCATGGAAAGGAGAATTACCACAAGTAGATGATATTATTATTTTAGGCTTTAGGATATAGAATAATTCAGGAGTAAAAATAAATTATATCTTTGTGTCCCTAATTTTGATATTATATGAAATTTGAAGATTATCGTATTGCAGAAGGCATTAAGAGAAGTATTTCGAAGCTTGGGTTTAAAAAACCTACAGATATTCAATATAAGGCAATTCCTCCAATATTGAAGGGAGAAGATGTATTGGCTATAGCACAAACAGGAACAGGAAAAACAGCAGCATTTGCTATTCCTATTTTACATGTTTTACAAGAACGAAAAATATCAAAGCGACCTGATGGAGTAAAATGTTTAGTAATGGCACCAACTCACGAGTTAGCATTACAAATACATGAGATGTTTAAAACATTAGGAAAGCATTGCAAAGTAAACTCATTTTGTATCTATGGAGGAGTCGAACAAGATCCACAAATAGCACAACTTAATAAAGGAGTTGATATTTTAGTTGCAACTCCGGGCAGGATGTTTGATTTAGTCAATCAGGGAGTATTGAACTTACAAAGAGTAGAGATTTTAGTGTTAGACGAAGCTGATCATATGCTAGATCTAGGTTTTATTAAAGATATTAAAGATCTAATGCGTCATCTGTCTAAGAAACGACAAACATTATTTTTCTCTGCAACAATTAACGAGAAGATAAAAAAAATAGCTTATTCGCTTGTAGACAATGCTATAAGGATTCAAATTTCACCAAAAGACCCTGTAGCTAAAAACATTGAACACGCAGTGGCTCATATCGAAATGGATCACAAAAGGTTTTTTCTTGAATATCTAATTAAAGATCATTATGAAAAGAAAATACTTGTTTTTGTAAGAACAAAAGTACGTGCTGAACGTGTGAAAAGAGCAATGACAAGAGTAAATCTTGAAGCAGAGACCATTCATAGCAACAAATTACAAAGAGAAAGAGAAGAAATTATGCAAAACTTCAGGAGTAATAAGCTTAAAGTGTTAATTACAACTGATGTGAGCGCTAGAGGTATTGATATTCCCAATGTAGAGTATGTAATCAATTATGATTTACCAGAATCTTCAGAACAATATGTACATCGTGTAGGAAGAACAGGTCGAGGAAGAACTAAAGGTCAAGCAATTTCTTTTTGTAGCTCTGAAGAAATGGATTTATTACAAAAAATTGAAGAAAATTTAAATAAGCCCATTTCGAAAATAGAAATAAGCAAAAATGATTACACATCCACAATTGAATTAACCGAGGAGAAAACTTCCAATGATTGGCAAGCTTTAATGTTAGATGCTGAAAATCCAAAGAAACGAAAACGTAAAAAGCATAAAAAGAAATAATAATGCTAACTATCTCAGACAAATTCTGAGATTTTTTTTGACAAATATTTACTTCATAATTTATATTATGTTTAATAGAATGTTTGAAATAAAAGGAACTACTTAAAAATATAGTTCCTCCTATTTATTTTATTCTTTAGTAAGAGCTTCGTATTTTTCTGTCATCTTTAAACGATAATACAATGTTTTTAAAGTTGACTTTATACTATTCTCTTCTGGATTTAATTCGTATGCTTTCTCGATATAAGGAACTGCTTTTGCAAATTCGTCATCAGCGATTTTCTTTGCTTTCTCATATTCGGTATTATCTGATATTTCAATAGCTTTATCAGTTAATGCAACTCCTTCATTAAAAAATAAAACACCCAAATTATAATATGCTTCAAAGAAATTTGAATCTAACTCAATTGCTTTTAAGTATTTTTCTTTTGCTTGTTCTAATTTTCCTATTTTTTCATATAAATGAGCTTCTGATGAATAAAACTGAGGATTGTTGGGATCTTTTTCTCTAGCAACCGCTAAATACTTAAATGCTTCATCTGAATTCTCTACTTCTAATAAATAATAGTTAATCAAGTTTGCTAATAAAGATTGGTTTGCTGGATATGTCTCAAAACCTTTCTGTAATGTTTTTATATACATATCGTTATCGCCTTTTTCTTTGTAAACATTAGCTAATAAAACATATGAATCACCAGCTCCGTAACTCAATTCAATTGCTTTACTGTAATATTCAATTGCTTTATCAAATTTTCCTATTTTTTGAGCTAAGAAAGCAACATTATATATTATTGCAGTATCAATTACATTATTAAAAACTTTTTGTTTTTTTAATTCAAGTGATGTTTCAAAATAATTGTATGCACTTTCAAAATCTTCTTTATTGTAAGCTTCAACTGCAGTATTTACAAGCAAATTTGCAAGATTTATAAATTTCATATCCACGGCTGCTTTTATTGAACCGCTACCTTTCATATTGTATGCTTTTGCAAAATTTTTGTATGCATCAATTAAAGGCTGAGAACTTAATTTTTTGAAATCTTCATTCTCTGTTTGAGCAACAGCATTGTAAATTAAGCCTTTTGCATAGTATGTTTTATACCAATTTTTTGTTTTTTCTTGAGATTCACAATAAATAACAGATCCTAATGCTGTATCTAGCTTTACTCCTTTTTCTGCCCAAACGGCAGCTCTATTAACATACTTTTTCTGAGCCTGTACACTACTGTTGGTCATTGTTAATATTGCGAATGTACCTGTAATTATCGCTAATGCTAACTTTTTCATTTTACATATTTTGTTTAGGTTATTATTAATTCTTTCAAAAATAAAATATATTTAATTTAACACAAATAATAATTGTTATTCTTCTGATATTTCTACATCATCATGAACTATAGTCTCGTTGTTCTGATGAGTCTCTTCATCTTCTTTAGTAACTTGAGCAACCGCAGCTATAGAATCATTATTTCTTAAATTAATCAATTTAACTCCTTGTGTTGCTCTACCTGTAACTCTTAAGTCGGAAACTGCTAATCTAATAGTTATTCCTGAACGATTGATAATCATAAGATCAAGCTCATCATTAACTCCTTTTATAGCAATCATTTTTCCAGTTTTTTCGGTAATATTTAGCGACTTTACACCCTTACCGCCTCTATTCGTAATTCTGTATTCATCAATACTCGAACGTTTTCCAAATCCTTTTTCTGAAACTACCAATATTTCATTATCAGATTCTTCAACCCAAACCATACCAATAACTTCATCATCAGGCTTACTTAATGTGATACCTCTAACTCCAGCTCCAGTTCTTCCTATTGAACGAACATTCTTTTCATTAAATCGAATAGCTTTACCTTCTCTTGTCGCTAATAATATATCACTTTTACCATCAGTTAATTTAGCTTCTAATAATTGATCCCCATCTTTTATAGTAATCGCATTTACCCCATTCTGTCGAGGACGAGAATAAGCTTCTAAAGCTGTTTTCTTTACTATACCCTTTTTAGTACACATTACAATGTAGTTGTTCTCAATATAATCTTCATCGGTAAGATTTTGAACATTAATGAATGCTTTAACCTTATCATCAGGTTCAATATTAATCACATTTTGTATTGCTCTTCCTTTTGAATTTCGGGTACCTTCTGGAATTTGATATACTTTTAACCAAAAACATCGTCCTTTTTCAGTAAAGAATAACATTGTATTATGCATTGAAGCAACGAACATATATTCAAGGAAATCTTCATCTCGAGTTGTACTTCCTTTAGAACCAACTCCTCCCCTATGTTGAGTCCTAAACTCAGTTACTGGAGTTCGTTTTATATATCCTAAGTGAGACATAGTAACAACCATATCTTCATCAGCATAAAAATCTTCAGGATTAAACTCGCCTTCGTCAGGAACTATTTCTGTCCTTCTTTCATCTCCATACACTTCATTAACTTCAATCAATTCTTCTTTAATAATCTGCATTCTTAAATTTTCATCATTAAGAATTGATTTTAAGTATTCAATTAATTTTATTAACTCAGCATATTCTTCTTTTATCTTATCTCGTTCTAAGCCTGTAAGTTTCTGCAATCTCATATCAAGTATTGCTTTAGCTTGAGCTTCTGTAAGTTCAAATTTTTCTATTAATCCATTCTTAGCTTCTTCTGGATTTTTGGAAGATCTAATTAAAGCAATTACTTCATCTAAATGGTCTAATGCAATTAATAAACCTTCAAGAATATGAGCTTTCTTTTCTGCTTGCTCTAGTTCATAACGAGTTCTTCTAACGACAACTTCATGTCGATGCTCAACAAAGTGCTTTATAAGCTCTTTTAGGTTTAAAATTCGAGGACGCCCATTTACAAGAGCAATATTATTTACACTAAAAGATGTTTGTAATTGAGTATACTTAAATAATTTATTTAAAACAACATTAGCTATTGCATCTTTACGTACATCATATACGATACGCATTCCATTTCGGTCAGATTCATCATTTATATTGGTTATTCCTTCTATCTTTTTCTCATTAACCAATTCTGCTGTCTTCTTAATTAATTCTGCTTTATTAACAAGATAAGGAATCTCACTAACCACAATTTTTTCTCGTCCATTAGAATCTGTTTCTATATCAGCTTTAGAACGAATGACTATGCGACCTTTTCCTGTTTCAAAAGCATCTTTAGCTCCTTGGTATCCGTATATTATTCCCCCCGTTGGAAAATCTGGAGCTTTTATATACTCCATCAATTCAGAAATCTCAATCTCTTTATTTTCAATATATGCAATTGTAGCATTAATAACTTCAGTCAAATTATGAGGAGGCATATTAGTAGCCATTCCAACAGCAATTCCTGAAGCTCCATTAACTAAAAGTGTAGGGATTCTTGTTGGCAAAACAGTTGGTTCTTGTAAAGAATCATCAAAGTTTAATTGAAAATCTACAGTGTTTTTATCTAAATCCTTTAATATATCTTCAGATATTTTCTGAAGTCGGGCTTCAGTATAACGCATTGCAGCCGGGCTATCTCCATCAACAGAACCAAAGTTTCCTTGTCCATCAACTAAAGGATAGCGCAAAGACCATGGTTGAGCCATACGTACCATTGCTTCATATACTGAAGAATCTCCATGAGGATGGTACTTACCTAATACTTCCCCAACAATTCTTGCAGACTTTTTATGAGCTTTACTTGAAGTTATACCTAATTCTGACATTCCAAATAAAACTCTTCTGTGAACTGGTTTGAAACCATCTCTAACATCCGGAAGTGCTCTTGAAACAATAACCGACATCGAATAATCAATATAGGCTGATTTCATTTCCTCTTCAATATTAATCTTTACTATTCTTTCTCCTTCTGTCATATATAAGTTATTTATGTATTTATATGCTATTTTAAATTCAAACAAAGGTACTAAAATAGCCTTTTTTTAGCGAATAATTTCATGATAAAAAGGCATTTTTTTAACGGAAAAATATTTATAACGTATTCTAATTTTGAGATTTTTTTCACAACTCTAATCGTATTGAGTTATAGAGAGTTTTGAAATTAATGGAATTTAATTTGAATTTGTTATATCTTGTATTTTCGTTTACTAGACTTATTTATTTTATTTTTAGTGAATGATATATTAATTTTGTTAAAAAATAAAGGTTATTTACCTTTTAATTACTTTTTATATGGATGCAAAATTTTCACAAAGAATTAAAGACGTTTTAAGCTATAGCAAAGAAGAAGCTGTTCGCTTAGGGAATGCATATATAGGAACAGAGCATTTGTTACTAGGGATTTTAAGAGAAGGCGAAGGAATTGCTGT
This sequence comes from Bacteroidales bacterium, assembly GCA_022360575.1. GTDB lineage: Bacteria > Bacteroidota > Bacteroidia > Bacteroidales > UBA12077 > UBA12077. Next base: position 6,173 of record JAKSCO010000167.1, read on the forward strand.
TACAATCCTTGAAAATCTAAATGTAGATTTAAGTAGCTTAAAGAAATCAATAGAATTCAGAATTCGTTCCGAAGAAAATTTAAAAATTGCTGATTCTGACAATATTCCCTTATTTAAAACTGCAGAACGGGCATTAAAACTTGTTTATCTTGAAGCAAAATCATTTAATAACTCAACAATAAATACAGGACATTTATTACTTGCTATTTTAAAGGACGAAAATAGTGTAGTTACTCAAATCCTAGATGAAAAACACATCGATTATCAGAGTATTCGGAATGAAATAGAAGGATATGAGCCTGAAGCTAAAGCTGATTTTGAAGACGAAGAAAATGAAATGCCTTTTGGTTCAAGCAGAAGTGGAGGTAGTTCTGGTGGAGCTATGAAACCTGGACAAAAAACAAAATCAGATACTCCTGTTTTAGACAATTTTGGAATTGACTTAACAAAAGCAGCTGAAGATAACGCTTTAGACCCAATTGTTGGTAGAGAAAATGAAATTGAAAGGTTAGCTCAAATTCTAAGCAGAAGAAAAAAGAATAATCCTGTACTTATAGGAGAACCTGGCGTTGGGAAATCTGCAATAGTAGAAGGATTAGCTCTTAGAATTATTCAAAGAAAAGTATCTCGAGTTTTGTTTGATAAACGAGTAATAACTCTTGATTTAGCTTCGATTGTAGCTGGGACTAAATACAGAGGACAATTTGAAGAACGAATGAAAGCTATTTTGAATGAATTGTCTAAATCAACAAACATTATTTTGTTTATTGATGAAATTCATACAATAGTTGGTGCCGGTGGAGCTACAGGTTCTTTAGATGCAGCCAATATGTTAAAACCATCTTTAGCAAGAGGGGAAATACAATGTATAGGAGCAACTACACTAGATGAATATAGACAACATATTGAAAAAGATGGTGCTTTAGAAAGAAGATTTCAGAAGGTTATGGTTGAACCAACAACAGCAGAAGAAACTATTGAAATTCTGAAAAATATAAAAAGCCGTTATGAAGATCATCATAACGTAAATTATACGGATGATGCTTTAGATGCCTGTGTTAAATTAACAATGCGCTATATAAGCGACAGACACTTACCCGATAAGGCTATTGATGCTCTTGATGAATCAGGTTCCAGAGTTCATATCTCAAATATTATTGTTCCTAAGAAAATTATTGAACTTGAAAAACAAATTGAAGATGTTCGAACCGAAAAGATATCTGCTGTAAAAAATCAGAATTTTGAATCTGCAGCAAATTTCAGAGATAGCGAGAAAAAATATATGGACGCTCTTGAAAAAGAGAAAGAAATCTGGGAGAAAGAATTAGAAAAAAATAGAGAGACTGTTTCAGAAGAAGAAGTTGCAGAAGTTGTAGCTATGATGACAGGTGTACCTGTCCAGCGTATAGCTCAAGCTGAAGGTTCTCGTCTAATGAAAATGGGTGATGAATTAAAGAAAAATGTAATTGGTCAAGATCCTGCTATTGAAAAGATAGTAAAATCAATACAAAGAAATAGAGCTGGGTTAAAAGATCCTAACAAACCTATAGGTTCTTTTATTTTCTTAGGCCCTACAGGAGTAGGAAAAACTCAATTAGCAAAAATTCTTGCTTTGTATTTATTTGACAGTGCTGATAATCTTATTAGAATGGACATGAGTGAGTACATGGAAAAATTCTCTGTATCGAGACTTGTAGGAGCTCCTCCAGGATATATTGGTTATGAAGAAGGAGGACAGTTAACTGAAAAAGTACGTCGTCGCCCATACTCTGTTGTATTATTGGATGAAATAGAGAAAGCTCATCCAGATGTATTTCATTTATTATTGCAAGTACTAGACGAAGGTCAGCTTACTGATAGCTTAGGGCGAAGAGTTGATTTCAGGAATACAATAATAATAATGACTTCAAATATTGGTAGTCGTCAATTAAAAGATTTTGGACAAGGAGTTGGGTTTTCGACAAAAGCAAAACAAGAATCTTCATCACAACATGCAAAAAGTGTAATTCAAAATGCATTAAAGCGTTCTTTTGCTCCTGAATTTATTAATCGCTTGGATGATATTGTAATTTTCAATACTCTGACAAAAGAAGATATACATCAAATTATTGATATCGAACTAAAAGGTCTTTACAGTAGAGTTGAAGCTCTTGGCTATAGTATTGAAATTACCAAAGAAGCTAAAGATTACATAACAGAAAAAGGCTTTGATTCCAATTTTGGAGCTCGGCCATTAAAACGAGCGATACAAAAATATCTGGAAGACCCAATGGCGGAAGCTATAATTAAATCGACATTAAAACAAGGAGATGTTTTAAGTGTAGATTATAATAAGAAAAAAGATGAGATAATAATTACTCCTATTCAAAAAGGAATGAAAGTTTTACCTGATTCTCCACCCAAGTTAGAAGAAAAAAAATCTGAATAGATAAACAAAACCTTACTCTCATTGTTTTAGAGTAAGGTTTTTTTAGTTTTAAAAATTCAGGTATGGAAAGAAATAATCAAAGAATAACATTTAAAGGAAGTCCTATAACTTTATTGGGAAAAGAAGCTAAAGAGAATGATCATGCTATTGATTTTTTTGCTTTAGATACAAACCTAAAACAAGTAAGGTTATCAGATTACAATGGAAAGGTTAAAATATTATCAATATTTCCATCCATTGATACAAGTATTTGTTCAAAACAGAATCATATATTCAATAAAGAAGCTGCAAGTTTAAGCGAGGACATAGTTATTATTGCAATTTCTAATGATTTGCCTTTTGCTTTAAATAGATTTTGTGATGCTGAAAATATTGACAATCTGAAACTTTTATCAGATCATAAAGATTTAGATTTTGCTTCGAAATATGGATTTTTGATAAAAGAACTTCGCTTATTAACTAGAGGAATTATTGTTATTGACAAGGGGAATATAATACAACATGTTGAATATGTAAAAGAAGTTACTGAAGAACCAAATTATGGAGCTGCCATAAATATTGCAAAGAAATCTATATAAATAATCCGGAAATTTTTCCGGATTATATTAATTCTCCTATAAGATCAAAATCTTCTGCATTTTTTATCTTTACTTGATAAAATTCCCCTACTTCTAATTTTTTTTCTTTAGATTCAATTATTACTTCATTATCAACATCAGGAGAATCATACTCTGTTCTACCTATATAATAATCTCCTTCTATTCTATCGATAAGAACCTTATATTCATTTCCTATTTTTTGTTGATTTAATTCACAAGATATTTCTCGTTGAATGTCCATAAGTATTTCCATACGCTCTTGTTTTACAGAAGCAGGAATGTCGTCATCGAAATTTTTAGCAGAATAAGTATTCTCTTCTTCGGAATAAGTAAAAACACCTAATCTTTCAAATTTTGCATATTTTATAAATTCTATTAATTCTTGGAAATTTTCTTCAGTTTCTCCTGGGTGTCCAACTAAAAGCGTTGTACGTATTGCCATATCAGAAACTTTCTTTCTAAAAGAATCAATTAAAGCATAAGTTTGAGCTTTGCTAATTCCTCTACGCATATTTTTAAGTATATTATCACTAATATGCTGAACAGGAATATCAAGATATTTACACACATTAGGTTTATCATTCATTAGAGTTAATAAATCTAATGGAAATTTTGTAGGGAAAGTATAATGTAAACGAAGCCATTCTACTCCTTTTATGTTGGATAACTCATCAACCAATTCGGTTAACTTATTCTCTTTGTATAAATCAATCCCATAATATGATAAGTCTTGCGCTATCAATATAACTTCTTTTACTCCTTTACTTACTAGAAATTTAGTCTCTTCAACCAAATCAGGGATTGGTCTAGATATATGTTTCCCTTTTATTAAAGGAATAGCACAATATGAACAAGTTCTATCACATCCTTCAGATATCTTTAAGTATGCATAATGCTTAGGAGTAGTTAACATTCTCTCTCCAACCAATTCGGTTTTATAATGACCTCCAATAGATTCAATCAAATCTTTTAAATCATATACCCCAAAATATTTATCCACAATCGGAATTTCTTTTTCCAACTCTTCTTTATATCTCTCAGATAAGCATCCAAAAACAAATAGCTTTTCTACTTTATTTTTATTTCTTAATTCTTCGAATTGAAGAATTGTGTCAATTGATTCTTGCTTAGCATCATTAATAAAACCACAAGTATTAATAATAACTATCTCGGCAAACGAATTAGAATCATGCATAACTTTAAATCCATTAGCTTCTAATTGTCTTAGCAATGATTCTGAATCAACTAAGTTTTTTGAACATCCCAGAGTTATAACATTAACTCTTTTAAAACTTTTTGTTTTCATTTAGTCAAAATTTAAACTTATCAGCTTTTAGCTTTTATTTACAACTTACTATATAAACCTCTCTTACTTATTGATTATAGTAATATTAAACCAGAAACAATAAAACCTGAAGGAAAACTTCCTACAGGTTTAGTACAATATTATTTTCTTATTTCTAGCTTGAGAATAATGAGTCTACAAACTCTTTCTTATTGAATACTTGCAGATGTTCTATACCCTCACCAATTCCGATATATTTTACAGGAATTTTGAATTGATCTGAAATACCAATAACAACACCACCTTTCGCAGTTCCATCTAATTTAGTTAAAGCAAGAGCCGTAACATCAGTAACTCGGGTAAACTGTTTAGCTTGTTCAAAAGCATTTTGTCCGGTAGATCCATCAAGGACTAATAGGATTTCGTGAGGAGCACTCGGGATTACTTTCTGCATTACTTTCTTTATCTTACCTAGCTCATTCATTAAATTAACCTTATTGTGTAATCTTCCTGCTGTGTCGATAATAACGATATCAGCATTATTTGCTTTTGCCGAAGATAAAGTATCGAAAGCAACAGATGCAGGATCTGCTCCCATTCCTTGTTTTACAATAGGCACACCTACTCTATCTGCCCATATTGACAATTGATCTACTGCAGCAGCTCTGAAAGTATCAGCTGCTCCTAAATAAACTTTCTTCCCTAAATTCTTGAATTGATAAGCCAATTTACCTATTGTTGTAGTTTTCCCTACTCCATTGACACCTACAACCATAATAACATATGGCTCATCTTGTTTTTCGAATGATAAATCAATGTCTGCAGAATTATTTTCTTCGAGTAAAGCAGCTATTTCATCTTTTAAGATTGCATTAAGCTCGCTTGTTCCCATATATTTATCATTAGAAACTCTACTTTCAATCCTTCCGATAATTTTTAAGGTTGTATCAACGCCTACATCAGATGTTATTAACACTTCTTCTAAATTATCCAAAACTTCGTCGTCTACTTTGGATTTTCCTATAACGGCGCGTGATAATTTTTTAAAAACACTTTCTTTAGTTTTGGCTAAACCTTTATCAAGTGTATCTTTTTTTTCTTTTGAAAATATTCCGAAAGTACCCATTAGTATAAATTTATGAATATCAGCCCATAAAATTAATATATTTTTACAGAATGACCGATATAAAAAGAGCTTTCTTTTGAAGAAGAAAGCTCTTTTTAAAAATATTTTGATGCTAATTATTTCTTAGCAAAAAATTCTTTTACTTTTTCGTTTAGTACCATTTCCTCAGCAAACTGATATCCATTTTCAGTTTTTAACATTTTGATACATTTTGTGTGATTTCTTCCTTCACCTTTTTGTAAACTTGCAACTGCTTTCTTTGCCATAACAAATTATTTTATTTCTTTATGTACTGTTACTTTCTTTAGAATTGGATTGTATTTCTTCAACTCTAATCTCTCAGTAGTATTCTTTTTATTCTTTGTAGTAATATATCTTGAAGTTCCAGGCATTCCTGATTCTTTGTGTTCTGTACACTCCATTATCACCTGAACTCTATTTCCTTTTTTTGATGCCATCTTAAGCGTCCTCCCTTAATATTAATAGTTAGCAATAAAACCTTTTTGTTTTGCTTCTTCTAAGGCTACTTTTAATCCTTTTTTAGTAATATTTCTAATACCAGAAGCTGAAACTTTTAAAGTTACCCAACGATCTTCCTCTTCTAAGAAGAATCTTTTGTTCATTAAATTTGGGTAGAATCTTCTTTTAGTTCTCCTCTTTGAGTGGGAAACATTGTTTCCTACCATTACTTTCTTTCCAGTTATTTGACAGATTCGTGACATTTTATTATAAATTTTATCTCAATTTTCTAAAACAGATTGCAAAATACGTGATTTTAATTCAATTAATCAAGAACATTAGCAAAAAATATTGCTTAAATAGTATAAAAAATTACAAATTCGTTGCTAATAGTCGTTTTTGCAACATATTTAAGGCTGTTAATGAAGCGCGTTTGATATTTCTTTCTCGCTGATCTCCAAATATATATTTTTCTGCATACACTCCATTAGAATCAGCAATCGCAATCCATGTAGTTCCTATTGGTTTTTCAAAAGTTCCTCCTGTTGGACCTGCTATTCCAGATGTTGCTATTGCTAAATCTGTTTTGTAAAGCTTCTTTACTCCTATTGCCATTTCTTCAACTACTTGTTTACTTACTGCTCCATATTCATTTAAACTACAGCCTTTTACTTTTAATACATTTTCTTTTATTTCATTTGAATAAGCAACAACACTTCCTTGATAATAAGCCGAACTACCAGCTATTGACGTAATTAAACTTGCAATATTCCCTCCTGTGCAACTTTCGGCAGTACTCAATGTTTTTCCTTGTTCTTTTAATAGTGTGCCTATTAGTTCTTCTAATGTTTCCGAATTATATCCACAAATTAGTTCAGGAATTACTTTCTTTAATTTATCTAAACTAGAGTTAATAGCTTCTTCTAATAAAGATTTATTTGAGCCTTTTGCTGTCAATCTTAGCTTTATTAAGCCCGGCGAAGGCAAATAAGCAAGAGAAATACAACTGGGCAAATTGTTTTCCCAAGGCTCTAATACTTCGGCTAATTTTGATTCGGGTAAACCTTGTGTCAATATATTTTTATGAATTATTTGTAAATCCGAAGTTGTTTGTTTCATAAGAGGAATTACCTGCGTATTCATTAATTCCCTCATTTCGAAAGGAACTCCAGGCAATGAAACAATTGTAGCATTCTTATGTTTAAAAAGCATTCCGGGAGCTGTACCTAAGTTATTTTTAAGAACTGTGCAATTTTCGGGTATTTCAGCTTGTTTTATATTTCGCTCATTCATCTCGGCTTTACGCTTTGTTACAAGCTTATCAATATGTTCTAATACCTGATCATCTTGAACCAGTTTCACACCAAAATAATCAGCTAAAGCTTTCTTAGTAATATCATCATTTGTCGGGCCAAGACCTCCTGTAATTATCACAAAATCAACACTTGAAATTGCTTCATCTAAAGCTCTACTAATTTCTTCTTTCTCATCTAAAATTGAAATTATTTTCGAGACCTCTATTCCTATTAAATTTAATTCTTGTGCAATCCATGCCGAATTAGTATCTACAGTTTGTCCTATTAATATTTCGTTGCCTATAGTTATTATTATTGCATTCATTGTATTTATATACCGTATTTAATTGAATTTTCTGATAAAGTTTAACCGCTGCAACAAAGTTGGATGCGAATAATGAAAAAATACATACCACGGATGTGGTGTTAGATTTGATAAATTACTAACAGATAATTTTTTGAGTGCATCAGCTAAATGTATTCCTTTATAATTTACCGAAGCATATTGATCTGCTGTATACTCGTTTTTGCGAGATATTATATTCATGAATATGCCTATTACTGTTGATATTGGACCATATAAAAATCCAAAAGTGATTAAGCCTAAATGAAAGCTAGGTATATCAGAGCCTAAAGCTTTCGACAGAATAGGATTTCCAACAAAAAGAGACAATATAAACAAGGTAATACCCATTTGAATAATCGAAGTAATAACTGAAACTAAAGTGTGTTTCTTTTTATAATGACCGATTTCGTGAGCCAATACTGCTGTAATCTCTTCTTTATTTAATTTCTCGATAAGTGTATCAAAGAGAACTATTTTTTTCTTTTTCCCTAAGCCACTAAAATATGCATTTGCTTTTGTACTTCGTTTCGAACCATCGATAACGTAAACATTTTCGAGATTATAATCTACTTTCTCGCAAAACTTTGTTATTTCTTCTTTTAACTCGCCTTCTTCGAGTGGTTTTAGCTTGTTAAACAAAGGAACTATAAGACTTGTGTAAAACATAGTCATAAATAGCATAAAAATACTTACAGCAATCCAGGCATATACCCAGAAATAAGATCCTGCTTTAAGATAAAACCATGTAATTAAAGCCAAAATACCTCCTCCGATAATTGCCGACAGAATCCATGATTTTATTTTATCAAAAACAAATAATTTAGGAGTAGTTTTATTAAATCCAAATTTTTGTTCGATAACAAAAGTTCCGTAAATACTAAACGGCATATTTAAAATATCTGAAGCAAAAAGAATTATCCCGAAAAATATTAATGCAATTAAAATAGGATTTGATGTAAATGTCCGAGCAATTTGGTCGACAAAAGCAAAGCCCGAATAATACAAGAAACCTAAAATTAATATTAAACTAAAGCTACTTGTTAGTATCGAGAATTTATGATTTACTTTATCGTAATCTTGCGATTTCTTATATTTTTCATCATCGTAAATCCCTTTTAAAGCAGCAGGTAACTCCGAGCTTCGTTTCGTAGAGTTTAGGTAGTCTAGAAATTGTTCTAAACAATAATCAAATATTAATATTCCGATTATAGTATAAAAAATAATTTGTTCCATAATTGTGTAGTTAAAAATAGATTTCAAAATTAAGAATAAATCGCTTATTGCGAATAATGCTGGTGTTTTTATTTATTCTAACTAAATCATATTATTTTTGTACGCATTAAATAAAAATTACCTTGAAAAATTCTAAAGATTATTACCAACAAAAGTAAGACTTCCCTTAAGTAAATTTTCTGGGTAGATATTAAAATTATAATGAATCAAGTAAAAGTTAGACAATTAACTATTGTTTTTGCTATTATCATTGCATTTACAAGCAAAAGCTATAGTCAGGTATTAGATTTCTCGACAGAGATAGAGATTAGAAATGGTGTAAAAAAAACAATCAAAACGTATAGAGTCTTAATTCGTAATAGTTCTCAACGTTGGATGAGTGAAATAAAATTAAACCATGGATATAATAATTTTAAACTCATTAAAGCTCAGATTATCGATAAAAACAACAAGATTATTCGGAAATTGAAAAAGAGAGAAATAGTAACGTATAATAATCGAGATAGAATTACTTTTTTTCAAGATAATATAATTTCTGAATTTAATTTACATTGGAATGAATATCCATATCAGATTGTTTATAGTTACGAAATTACACATACTGATTTCATTACTATTTGCTATTGGAATCCATTAGTATATAATGAAGTAAAAACAGTAAAAAGCTCGCTAAGCATAAAAATTCCCGAATCGTACAATATTACTTTAGATTACCATGATAGTTTAGAATTTTCGAGTAATACTATTGACGGAATAAAAAACTTAACATGGTCGTGTAGGAACTATAAAAAAACACAAAAAGAAAAATACTCTCCTCATATGTATGAAAGAATACCTGGGGTTATAGCCATACCTACCAACTTTTCGTATGGAGTAAATGGGAAATCAATATCTTGGAGCACATATGGTGCATGGTATGAATTGTTAAATAAAAATGCTGATGTTCTTCCTGAATCAGAAAAACCTATTATCGATAAACTTATAGAAGGTATAGAAGATACAATAGAAATATCTCGAAAGCTCTATCATTATCTACAAAATAATACATCATATGTAAATGTATCGATCAAGCTTGGAGGTTTTAAATCATATCCTGCAAGTTATGTTTGTAAAAACAAATATGGCGATTGCAAAGCATTAACTACTTACATGAAAGCCTTGCTTAAACATGCAGGAATAAAATCTAATTATGTTTTAATAAATTCGGGAATTAATAAAGAACGTATTAATACAAAAATCCCTTATCCGCAATTCAATCACATTATTTTATGTGTTCCTGGGAATCAAGATACTTTATGGTTTGAAAACACCTCTAAAACATTTCCTTTTAATTACATCGGAACAAATAATCAAAATAAAAAAGTATTGTTTATTGATGGCAACAACAGTAAATTGATCCATACACCTATAATGGGTAGCGATGATGTATTAAATCAAACGAAACATGAATTTACTTTAAATAAGGAAGGCAATGGAAAGTTTAATATCAAATCGAAACTAAGAGGAAAATCTTTTGAATATTATAATTCGGCTCGTTTTTATTTAAAAGGACAAGAGCTGAAAGAAAAAATTAAAGATTATATCAAAGTTAAAAACCTTAATTATGAAAACTGCTCTCTATCTAAACATGATAAAGAACAGAAATACATAGAAATATATGCTAACGGCACAGTTACCAAACAAATAAAAACAATAGGTGAATCTTTATTAATAATACAACCGCAATGTATCCGTATTCCTAAATTTGAGAAACCTACCAAACGTAAATCTGCTGTAAGGTTCAATATTTTGACAAATAAAGTTGATACTACAATATATAATTTACCATTTATCAACGAATACAAATGTAATATCCCAAAAAACACAATAGTTAAAACAAAATATGGGGAATATACTATAAAGGCATTTCGAGATGAGAATCAAATAAAAATAATACAACACCTGATATTAAACCGTGGAGATTATTTAATTAACGAATATCCTGAATTTTATAAGTTCGTTCAACAGATTAAAAAGAATCAAAAGAAACTAGCAATAATACTTGAACAATAATTTAATTGAATTAAACACCTTATTATGAAATATACTATACTATTTTTATTACTTGTAACACATACTTTGTTTGCGCAAGAATTTAAACCTTCTGATTGGGGACAAATTTCTCCTGAAGAAATAAATATGAAAGCATGTTTGTTCGATTCTAGTGCTACAGCTGTTGTTTTGTTTGATTTAGGTAAATCAAAGTTTTTCAAATCGAAATCAGGATTTGATATTGAACACAAACGTCATAAACGCATTAAGATTTTCGACTCAAAAGACATTGAGAATGCAACTATAAGCATTCCATTTTATAGGGGGCGAAATAAAAAAGAAAAAATTAAGTCGATACAAGCCTTTACATACAATTTAGAAAATGGAGTATTAGTAAAACAAAAACTAGATATAGCTAGCATCTACACCGAAAAAATAAACATGTGGTGGAGCCAAAAGAAATTTGTTTTCCCCAATGTTAAAGATGGGTCAATTTTAGAGCTTAGGTATACTCATATTACACCTTTTATTTTTAACCTGTGTGATTGGGAGTTTCAATGTCAAATTCCAACTTTATATAGCGAATATCAGGTAAGTATGATTCCTTTCTTTGAATATGCCAGATTATCGCAGGGATTTGACAGCTTAGATGTTGATAAATCTGTAAAGAGCAGAGAAGTGCATTATTATGCAGGAATTAATTACAGCGAACTTGTTCACACTTTTGGACTAAAAAATGTAGAAGCATTCGACGACGAATCATACATTACAACAAAAAATGATTACATTAAAAAAATAGACTTTCAACTATCCAAAATACATCGAACTAATGGCATGACTGATAATATAATTAAATCGTGGTACGAACTAAATAAAAATTTGCTTAGTTCTGAATATTTTGGCAAATACACCAGAAGCTGCAAGCGATTTGCTAAGAAAATTTTAAACGAAAAGCTCGATTTAACAAACAAAAGTAAAAAAGAAAAAATTGAAGCTATTATTCAGTATGTAAAAGACAATTTCTACTGGAATGAATACTATGGTAAATCAGCATTGCAGTCAGCTAAAAACTTTTACAATAAAAAAACAGGAAATGCAGCCGAAATTAATCTCTTTTTATTGGCTCTATTACGCGAGGCTGGTATTAAAGCCGAACCTGTAGTTATAAGCACCCGCAATCATGGTAAAATAAAGTTTAAATACCCCTACAAACGTGCTTTAAACTATGTTATTATATTAATTAATGATGAAAACAAATTTTTGGTTGATGCAACCGATCCTCTTCTTAAATACGATATAATACCAACCTATTGTATTAACGAATATGGTTTGGTTGTTAACAAACAGAAAAAAGTACAATGGTTATCTATAAAGTACAATAAACCTTCGAGTAATAGAAAAGATATTGTTATTGATATTAATCCGGAAACAAACAATGCCAAAGTTTCTTTTGTTGTTACCACCAAATCGTTTGAAGCAAACGAGCTCCGAAAAGAATATCGAAATAAAACCGATTTAATACGAAAAGAATTTGAGAAATATATTAGCGAAATAGACTCTATTAAAACCATAAATTATAAGTCTTCATCGCAACCATACATTATTTCGATGAAAGGAAATACAGAAATAAATTACGCAGGAAACTATTTGTTTTTTAAACCTTTTTTAAATTTTCCTATATCTGAAAACTTATTTACAGAAAAAGAAAGAAACTATCCTGTTGATATGATTTATCCGAAAAAGCATAAATTTTATTCAAGGATAAATATTCCAAACGGATATTTGCCTAAAAACTTACCCGAACCATATTCGTTCTCTGATGATTTAACTGCTATATCTTTTAATTCATTCTTTAATAAAGAAGAAAATCAAATACAATTTATTGCCAGATATTCATTTAAAAAAGCAATATATAAACCCGAAGAGTATCTACAACTAAAAAAGAATATTGATTTAATCATCGAAAAATTTAATCAAGAAGTATATATTGCAATCGAATAAAATTTATTTATGAG
>JAKSCO010000181.1 GCA_022360575.1 Bacteroidales bacterium
AAAGTTGTACCAGTATAATGGTTGGGAAAAAAGCTACAACCGACGGTTCTGTTATAACAAGTCATACTTGCGATGGAAGATACAGAACATGGCTTAAAGTCGAAAAATCAGCCGATCACGCCGATACTATCAAACATAAAGTTTATAAAGGTACCCTTAAAACAGAAACCGCTTGGGATATGAGAAAAGTATCTCTTGCAGGAGAAATTCCTCAGGTAAATCATACTTATGCATATTTAAATACAGCATATCCTTGTTTAAACGAAAAACAATTAGCAATTGGAGAAACTACTTTTGTTGGCCCTAAAGAATTAGTCAACGAAAAAGGAATGTTTTTAATCGAAGAACTACAACGAATAGCTTTACAACGATGTACAAATGCACGACAAGCAATAAAGCTTATTGGCAAATTAATAAAAGAATACGGATACGGAGATTGGGGCGAGTGCATTACTATTGCCGATAAAAACGAGGTATGGCAAATGGAAATTGTTGGCGAAGGGAAAAATGTTGTCGGAGGTATATGGGCTGCCCAGCGAATACCCGATGGACATGTTGGTATTTCTGCCAACATATCTCGAATAGGTGAATTAGATCTTAAAAACAAAGATTTTTTTATGGCTTCGGACAATGTATTTGATGCAGCAAAAAAATTAAACCGCTGGGATGGAAAAGAGCCTTTTAAATTCTGGAAAGCATATGGCGATACAGAAAAACCATACAAAGAACGAGAATATTTTGTTTTAAACTATTTTGCTCCATCTCTAAATTTAAACATGGACATGGACGAACTACCTTTTTCTGTGAAACCCGAGAAAAAAGTATCAGTCATTGATGTTACAAATCTTTATCGAGCAACTTACGAAGGCACCGACCTTGATATGAATAAAAATCTTAAAGTCATAAAAAAGAAGTACAACGACAAGCGCGAAGTTACAAGTGTAGATACTATAAAAAGCCCAATCGCAAATCCATGGTTGTCTCGAAATGCTCGCAACACATACAATTACCTATCTGAAAATACAGTAAAATATCAACGAACAGTGGCTGTTTCGTGGTGTTCATATTCTCATATTATTCAATTAAGAAGCTGGCTACCCGATGAAATAGGCGGAATCGCTTGGTTTTCGTTCGACAATCCAGCTCAAAGTCCAAGAGTACCTATATATTCTGGAACTTTATCACTACCCCAAAGCTATAACTTTTGTGGACAAAAAAAATACAGAGATGATGCTGCTATTTGGAGATATAGAAAAGCAAATAAACTAGCCACTCTTGCTTGGGAAAGAAATAAAAAAGAGTTTATGAAACATGTAATATACTTCGAAACCAAAGGAATTAGCGAAACTAAAGCTATCGAAAAACAGGCACAAAAACTTATTCAAGAAAATAAAGTTGACGAAGCAAAAAATCTTATAACCCATTACACAAGAGATTTTATTGGATCAACAATGCTAAAGTGGGAAGAATTAGAAAGATTCTATTGGCATAAATTCGGTTTAGGATTTTAAGCACAAAAAGAAAAGATTGCTGATTTAGCAATCTTTTCTTTTTCTCTCCAAGATATAAGCATCATTTCAAAAATATCTTAATTTATATCTTTACTAAATAAGAATTCGACCCTAGATATAAAATAGCTCAGAAACTTAAAGAGGTTTTTTATATAAAAAGAAAATCACAATTTCTTAATTCAAATAACGTTTCTGAATAGGGTATTCAGCCTATTTAAATTTAAGAATCCATACAACATTTATCTTACTCAAATGAATTAATAGATTCTTCAACTGAACTTCTAATATCGAACACATTATGCAATTGCAATAAAGTTACAAGCTCCATCACTTCAGGAGTTATATTACATAATTTAAATTGACTATCATTATTTTTTGTCTCTCGTAAAATTGATAACAATGCACCAAAACCTGAACTATCAACGTATTCAATTCCCTTTAAATCCAGTATCAACTTTGAGTTAGGTTTCAATATATATTGTGAAACATTCTCCTTTAATGATTCTGTAAATAAAATATTCAATTTATTTACACCCTCAAAAGATAATATATCAATCCCATTACTTAATTCATGTTTTAACATATGTCTTAATATTTAATTTATATTTTGAATTATTTCTGTCTGTACCTCTTTGAGTTCTTTAATAGCAAGGTTACTATCATTTACAAATTTAGCAATTATTTCTTTATAACTCTCAATATCCTTGCCTTCTTTTGCTTTTTCTTCTAACATTTTAAGCTTGCTTCCAAGTTTTTTTAACCCTACCATTATCACTGAAGACTTCGCTTTATGAGCAACTTTTGCTAAAGCCAACCAATTCTTTTCCTCATAAAGAATCTGTAATAATTCCTGATATTCTAACACTTGCTGAAAAAACATATCTATTAATTCAATAATAAATTTTTTATTGCCAGCACTTATTTCATTCAAATAAGATAAATCTGTGATTTGATCTTTTTTCATTAATTGTACAAATTAATCAAAAACTAGTATAAATTTGTTGCAATAAAACAAACTTTTATCAATTTCAAAAGTAAAAGAGACTTGAATTTTATTATTAATTTCATCCTTAACTCCTTTTAAAAAGATTAAAATATTATGAAACAAGTCATATTCAGAATAATTACACAAATTTATAAGAGCATTATAAGCTTCTTTTTTATATTTTTGATGTAAGACTAATTTTTTTATAAATGGAAACCCTGGTATACTAAATTTTAACCCAAACATGCTTATATTAGCAATAAATCAACATATAATAAAAATACAAACGAATGAAATACTTAAGAATAACGTTTTTTTTGTTATTAATTTCGTCGACAGTTTTTTCTCAAAACAACGAAATTAAAGAAGAACTATCTCAGTTAAAAAAGCAAGCAAAATTAATTTATAACGAAGGTGTACGTTATGCAAAAAACGGGAATATAATCAAAGCTCACGAAAAGTTTGATCAAGCATTACTTTATTTCTCTGATTTTGACTTACCTTACATTGAAAGAGCTAAATTATTTTTACTTGACAATAAAACTGACTTAGCCATAAACGATTGTAATCAAGCATTAAAAATTAATGAAAACTCAGGCGAAGCATACTATCTTAAAGCATATATTAAATTAAAATCAAAAGATTATCAAGCAGCATTACCTGAGTTTACGAAATCAATAAATAAAGGCTTTACTAAGCCTCAAGCGTATTACTATAGAGGAATTATTCATTTCGAAATGAAAGATTATAGCAATGCTCTTATTGATTTTACTTTAGCCATTGATAAAAAACCTAACTTTTCTTATGCATACAACGAACGAGCAACTACTAAACGTATGTTAAACGATTTTCATGGAGCAATTCACGATTATGAACAAGCTTTAGTTCACGATTCGAGTATTGCTATTGTTTACCGGAATATAGCTGATTGCAAAATAAAAATAGGCGATTACGAAAATGCTTTAGAAGACTATAGTAAAGCTATAAAAAGGGATTCGAATTACTATATTGCTCTCAATAATCGAGGAATTGCATATTATCAAATTAATAATTTCGAATCAGCATTAAATGACTTCTCTGAAGTTATTAAGATTAATAAAGACTATGCTCCAGCATATAATAATTTAGGAATAACTAAAATTCAACTTCAAAATTACATCGGGGCTGAAAAAGATTTTGATAAAGCTATAAAAATAAATCCTGAATACGGAGAAGCATACATGAATCGTGGACATGCTCGCGAACTCTTAGGGAAATTCTCCAGCGCTTGTTCCGACTGGAAAAAAGCCAAAGAATTAGGAGTCAAAGAAGCTGAAAAATACATGACAGAGTGTGAATAATTTTATAAAACAGACTACATCTAAAACTTTTAGATAAATCATAAATTTGAAAAGAATGAAGTTCGTAAAATCAATCATAATAACGATTCTACTATTTAGTACTATTTTAAATAGTAAATCTCAAGAAAATATAAGAATCAAGAAAAAAAAATTTCATATCGAAATAAAGGATGTTGGTTTTAAAGATGCCTGGAAAAAAATAAAAAAAGCTGAACGTCTTTATAGTAGAGGCTTAGGAACATTCCCCGAAGCTCTTACCTTGTATTTAAAGGCTGTAAAATACAACTCCGAGTGTGCTACTTTAAATTATAAAATAGGTGTATGCTATTTAGCTACCGATAAATTTTATAATGCAACAGAATATCTTGAACGTGCTTATTTAAAAGACAATAATGTAGCTTCTGATATTTACTTTGTTCTAGCAAGAGCATACCACCTTAATCTTGAATTCGATCAAGCCATAAAAAACTATAAAGCATACTACGGAACTCTATCAAAGAAACAACTACGACGCAATACCTTAGATATTAACAAGTACATTAAAGAATGTCGATTTGGAAAAGAAATAACAACTACACCTGTTCGTGTTATAATCAATAATCTGGGGCGAAGAGTAAATTCTAAATACGACGATTATAATCCTGTAATTGATCCAAAACAAAATTTGCTTTATTTTACTTCACGTAGGAAAATTGGAAAAAGAGATAAAAGAATATATGCAGATAATAAATATTACGAAAATATATTAGTCTCAGAACAAGCAGGTGAACTATGGAAAAAAGCCAAACTAGTAGATAATAAAATTGATTCGAAAAATAACGAATCAGTTTTGACCATATCTCATGACGGCAATTTTATGTACATATATAATGGTTCTGAAGATGGAGGCAATATTTCTGTAAGTAAATTTAAAAAGGGAAAATGGAGAAAACCTAAAAAAATATCAAGGCGAATTCGTTCCAATAAAAAAGAAACAAGTATTACATTTAATCCTACTGGAGATGAAATGTTTTTCGTATCTAATAAAAAAGGAACTCTTGGAGGAATGGATATTTTTTATAGTAAGAAAAACAAGAGAGGAAGATGGAGTAAACCATCAAATATGGGAGCTTCGATAAATACAATTTATGACGAAGAAGGAGTATTTTGGCATCCTACCGAAAATAAGCTTTATTTTAGTTCCGAAGGACATAATTCAATGGGAGGATATGACATTTTCTATATCGAACGTAATGAAAAAGGAATTTGGTCAGAACCTAAAAATATGGGCTATCCTATTAACTCTCCTAACGACGATGTTTTCTTTAAAATCGATAAGAATAACAAACAAGCATACTATTCATCAGTCAGACGCAGTGGGTTTGGAGGTAAAGACTTATATAAAATCACATTCTTAGGTGAAGAAAAGGAAATGAAACCCACAACTGATAGTATTTATTTAGCATGGACATATAAGCAAATAGATAATCTATTTTATAACATTCCTAATGAAATAAAAGTTGACACATCGTTATATATGGTCGGAAAAATAACCGATTCCGAATCAGGAGATAAAATAGAGTTAGCTAAACTTGAAATTATCGACTTAGAAAAAAATAAAATTATCTCTACAGCAATAGCTGATACCCTAGGCTTATTTAAGATAAAAATCCCGAAAGGAAAAAATTTTGGAGTTGAAGTAACTGCTAAAAGCTATTTGTTTTTTATTGATTCTATTGATATGTCTACAAAACAAGTTGTAAACAGCAAAATAGAAGCTAATTTCCAGTTAACACATATTGATGTCGGAGCAAAAATGATATTAAAAAATATTTTTTTCGAAACAAATAAAGCAACAATAAAATCTGAATCTGAAATGGGGCTAGAGCGATTAGCTAATTTATTAATCGAGAACCCAAGTATTCGCCTCGAAATATCTGGACATACAGATAATATTGGATCGTATAAGGCAAATAAAAAACTTTCTGAATCAAGAGCCAAAAAAGTTGTTGATTACATTATATCAAAAGGTGTAAATAAAAACAGACTTGAATACAAGGGGTATTCATTTAATCAACCTATAGCAAACAATAATACTTCTGAAGGTAGAGCTAAAAATCGACGCGTAGAATTTAAAGTAATCGAAAAATAAAATAAAGCAATTTTAATAAAAAATAGAGGATAGTTGATCAAATTAACTATCCTTTTTTATTGATTAAAAATCATCTTTTTTGTAAGATATTTTTTATAGCTTTGTCGCACTTTGATTAAAATTCTATAAAAAATATATAATGAAAAATACAGCATTCACTCAATTTCACATTGACTTAGGAGCAAAAATGCTTCCTTTTGCAGGTTATAATATGCCTATTGAATACTCAGGAATAAATGATGAGCATATGACTGTTCGTGAGAAAATTGGAGTTTTCGATGTTTCTCATATGGGCGAATTTTGGGTTAAAGGACCTAAAGCTTTCGAATTAGTTCAAAAATTAACATCAAACAATGTTGCTGATTTATTCGATGGAAAAGTACAATATTCGTGTTTCCCTAACGGACAAGGAGGAATTGTTGACGATTTATTAGTTTACAAAATAAATAACGAAACTTATTTATTAGTGGTTAATGCTGCTAATATTGAAAAAGATTGGAACTGGGTTACTAAAAATGCCCTAGAAATGGGTCTAGAAATAGGCAAAGAAGTATATAATGCTTCTGACGAAATAGCACAATTAGCTATCCAAGGACCTCTAGCATTAAAAGCAATGCAAAAGCTTACTTCTACTAATGTAGTTGACATGGAATACTACACATTCCAGAAATGTGATTTTGCAGGAATTAAAGATGTTATTTTCTCAACAACTGGATATACAGGTTCTGGTGGATGCGAAATATATGTAGCCAATGAAGATGCTCCAAAATTATGGAAAGCTGTTTTTGAAGCTGGTGAAGAATTTGGAATTAAACCAATAGGATTAGGAGCACGAGATACTTTAAGATTAGAAGCTGGTTTTTGTCTATATGGGAATGATATGGATGATAAAAAATCAGCTATTGAAGCAGGTCTAGGATGGATTACAAAATTTGTTGATGGAAATAATTTTATTGATCGTCCATTATGGGAAAAACAAAAAGAAGAAGGAGTTCCTCAACGATTAAAAGGATTTATTATTGAAGAAAAGGGTATTCCTAGACAGCATTACAAAGTTGTTGATGCCGAAGGCAATGAAATAGGTGAAGTCACTTCTGGAACAATGTCTCCAATTCTAAAAAAAGGAATTGGGATGGCATATTTAAACAAAGGATACTGGAAAGCTGGCTCTGAAATTTTTATCCAAATCCGAAATAAAAAGATAAAAGCCGTAGTTGTTCGTCCTCCATTTCATGAAAATAAATAACTGAAAAATATTGTAAAGGTCATCAAAATACTTGATGACCTTTTTTAGAAAAAATTTCTTCATCATAAATAACACTAGATTACAGAGAAAATTAAACACTTAAACTATATTCCTACAATTCAAAATACTTCTGTTATACTTATTCCCAAATACTACTCACAACCAGTCATTTATATTCTATTTAAATTACATCTCCCTTATTTTTTTATCTGTTTTTTTTGTAACTTGAACTTCATATAACCTATAACTCTAATTTACTACCCCACTATATATCTATACAATTTACCCCTATAGTAGAAACTAAAAAAGGAGGTTGTATGATTAATTCTAGTTAGTTGCACTGACAGAAAGATAGTCTTGAATTCCATACAAGAAATTATCTTTCAATTAACAATTTTAAAGTTAATACTATAACAGGTTCTTTGTCTGTTTACGAATTCCAAAAATCTCTTATTAATTCTTCTGTTTATAGCAGAAGTAAGTATTTATAAATAAATATTAATTATAATTTATTAAGAAATGAAAACTACGACAAAATCAGTAAAGAAGAAAAGTGAGAAACTTAATTTATCTCCTCCTTGGTATCAACTACAACGAATATTTTCTTTCTCTGTTGGTCAATCAGGAATGGTTACAGTTTCTGAACTTAATGATCGTAATCAAATTACAATTACTGCTCAAACCGAAGAAGTAGCTAAGAGTCTAGCTAGTACGCTGAAATTAGAGCACAAAATATCTCGCACTACAGTTCAAGTTATCGTAAAAGATATGCAAGGTAATACATGGCAACCCAATCCTAACGAAAACTCACCTGATTATCTAATAGCATACTTGAAGGTAGCTCTAATTAACAATCCACTAGTTAATAGTGTTGAGAAATACAATAATAAAGCAATGATTATATGTGAACCAACTGTTGTTCAATTCTGGAATGACAATATTAGTTGCCCTGACAGTTTTACTTCAATGAAAGCCGCAACTGCTTTTAAAGCAGTATTCAAAGATCAAATTCAAAGTTGCACAAGAGGAAAACGAATCGGAAATATATAAATATCCGTAAAAGAGAAGTTTAGTTTATAACTAAACTTCTCTTTTTATCTGTTTATAATTTTGTTAATTTATTTATATTTCTTTCCAGTAAGGAGTAGTTTTTTGTTACTCGCTTTCACAAACTCCCCAGCACATCCCCCTCGTGAACTAAGCGAATCGGTCTCGTGAGTTTACGAATAACCTTCATTTCTTAGCTTCAATACTTTATCCTTGCTAAAAAGATATAATCATGATTGTATGTGTTAAAATAAATTATCATAAAGGTTTCATTTTACAAAAAACTGATCAAAGTTATTTGTTTTTAAAACAAAAAATACCTTGATCTTTGTTATTTTAATTCTATATTTGTAATTATTACAAATTTTAAATGCTTTTAAATAAATCAAAATGGAAAATTTAGAAAAAATTACAAGAATGCCTTTATTAGGCGATGATTTCCCTAAAATGACAGTTCAAACAACTCATGGAATACTTACTCTACCCGAACATTATAAGGGTAAATGGTTTATTTTATTCAGTCATCCTGCCGATTTTACGCCTGTGTGTACGACTGAATTTATTGCTTTTCAAGAAAAGTTTGACCAATTCAAAGATCTAAATTGTGAATTAATTGGCTTAAGTGTAGATCAGGTATTTGCACATATTAAGTGGGAAGAATGGATTAAAGAAAATATGAATGTAGAAATAAAATTTCCTATAATTGCTGATACTGGAGATTTTGCTAGAATTCTAGGTATAATTCACCCAAACAAAGGAACAAACACTGTTAGAGCCGTTTTTGTTGTTGATTCAGAAGGAAAACTGAGAACAATTCTTTACTACCCGCAAGAGCTGGGTCGAAATATTGATGAAATAGTTCGAATAGTAAAGGCAATGCAAATTTCAGATAAGAACAAAGTTGCTATGCCTGCCAATTGGCCTAACAATAAAATTCTGGGAAATCATGTAATCATACCTCCTGCTACTGATGTAAATACAGCAAAAAAACGACTTGCAAGTGCAAAAAAAGGAGAATTCGAATGTTATGATTGGTGGTTATGCCATAAATCTTTAAATTAATGATTTATTCTTCTAAGTAAACTAGTCTCAAACTTATATAAAAACAAACAGTGAAAGATAAACTTCTTTCACTGTTCTCTATTATTAAAGTTAATTATTTACGAAATATCATCAGAATTAAACTTAAAGCCTAATCGCTTTCCTGTTTTCATTTTAGCATATTCCATTTTTTCATTTAACTGAGCAACTGATGCAATCTTAATATTATCATAAGGAGGAACTAATAAATCAAAATCAATAGCATAAATAATAGTCTGCAAAACAATATCTTTTATTATTGTTCTATTAAGTTCGATTCGACCAAAATTATTATATAAATATTCCTGCTGCCGTTTCCCTTCAACAAAAAAATGTTTTTTTATATTAACAAACATTCTAGTTATTAAATAACCTAAGTCTTCTGGCCTATTATATTTAAACGAATCTGCTAAAAAATTATAAACATTAATAATTCCACAATAACTATAAATCACATTTTCTTTAATGTAGTTTAATTTCCAGACATTATGTTCTCTGTTAAACTCAAAAATATTCGAATGCATATTAAAAATCAAAATATCACTAGCAAATTTAAGCTGAGCTTCAAACTGCCCTCTTTCTTTGTATTCAAATCTAATTCTAGGATCTTTAACATGTAGTTTAGAATTATATTCTTCAGCAATTTCTTTTAATACATCTTTTAATAAATTAAAAATATCTAATGTTTGATCATAAGTTTTTTGCTTTATCAAAGATTTCATTTCTAAAGCAGTTAGTATTTGCTCTTTTTTATTTTGCTCAGTCATAATTTTAGGATTAGGTTAATTTCTATTTTAATAGGCTTTAGCAAATAAAGCTCTTCTTTTCGACGGTTTTCCTGTATAAATACATTTACCTTCTTCTTCTTCAAAAGAAAAAGGAATACACCTTATAGTTGCTTTTGTTTCGTCTTTTATTTTCTGTTCTGTCTCCACTGTTCCATCCCAATGAGCCAAAACAAAACCTCCTTTATTTTCAATAACATCTTTGAATTGAGCGTAAGTGTCTACTTTACAAGTATTTTCCTTTCTAAAATCTGATGCTTTTATATATATATTTTCCTGAATATCATCTAATAAGGTTATAACATAATCCTCAACAGAGTCTTGTGCTCTAGATTCTTTTTCTAATGTATCTCTTCGAGCAATTTCTAATGTTCCGTTTTCAAGATCTCTTGGTCCTATAGCAATTCTTACAGGCACACCTTTTAATTCATATTCTGCAAATTTAAATCCTGGTTTATGTGTATCCCTATCATCAAATTTAACAGATATTCCTTTATCTTGAAGTTTTTTCTTTATTTGATTAGCTTTTTCTGATATTTGAACCAATTGCTCTTCTCCTTTATAAATAGGAACAATAACAACCTGAATTGGAGCTAATTTAGGGGGTAAAACTAGACCTAAATCATCAGAGTGAGCCATAATTAATGCTCCCATTAAACGAGTAGAAACACCCCACGAAGTAGCCCAAACATAATCAAGCTTTCCTTCTTTATCTGTAAACTTAACATCAAAAGCTTTAGCAAAATTCTGACCTAAGAAATGAGACGTACCTGCCTGTAGCGCTTTCCCATCTTGCATCAAAGCTTCAATTGCATAAGTTTCTAGTGCTCCTGCAAAACGTTCATTTTCTGATTTGGCTCCTTTAATTACAGGAACAGCCATCCATTTTTCTGCGAATTCAGCATATACATTAATCATTTGTTCTGTCTCATCTAGGGCTTCCTGCTTTGTAGCATGAGCCGTATGTCCCTCTTGCCATAAAAACTCAGCTGTTCGCAAGAATAATCTAGTTCTCATTTCCCAACGCACAACATTAGCCCATTGATTAACTAAAATCGGTAAATCGCGATATGATTGGATCCAATTTTTATAAGTATTCCAAATTATTGTTTCTGAAGTAGGTCTAACTATCAACTCTTCTTCAAGTTTAGCTTTTTCATCAACAACAATATTATTATTTCCATCATTTTTTAACCTGTAGTGAGTTACAACAGCACATTCTTTTGCAAAACCATCGACATGACTTGCCTCTTTAGAAAAGAAAGACTTTGGTATAAAAAGAGGAAAATATGCATTTGAGTGCCCTGTATCTTTAAACATTTTATCAAGTGTTGCTTGCATTTTTTCCCAAATAGAAAACCCATAAGGCTTAATTACCATAGAACCCCGAACTGCAGAATTCTCTGCTAAATCTGCTTTTACTACTAACTCGTTGTACCATTGCGAGTAATTCTCACTTCTTTTAGTTAATCCTTTTGCCATTTATTGGTATGATTTTTGCTTGTTTTTTTATAAAATTTACTATAGATTTCGAAATTGCAAAAATAAAGAAATTAAATTATAAAATATAACTAAAAAGGGGTCGTTATGAAATTTAAAGTTCACGTATTATCTATTCTCGCAATAACCTCATTTGCTTGTTCTTCATTACAACAAACTGCTATTGACGACGATTTATATTACTCTCCTAAAGACGATATCATTACAGTAAGTGAAACTCAGAAAAATTTGAGTTTTGACAAAACAAATATTCAAAATTTGGATTTTAATAAAAAAGCTGAAGCTATACTTAACGATAACACGAAAAAAAATATTGATACAGTTATTTATGAAAATAAAAAAACTGTTAATCCGTATCACGATATCTTAGTTGATGACGTAAGTGAAGCTTACAAAAAAAGACGAGAGGGTTTGTCAAATCCTTATTATGGTATGAATAACTTCCATATTTACACTTCAGATGCTTTTTGGTATGCGTCTGCTTACGATCCTAGTTTCTATAATATTGTAATAATGGGAGATCAAGTATGGGTTGAACCAAGATGGGTTTCATCAAGTTTAGGTTTTTGGCCTCGAAGAGCATTTGTTAGTTCATGGAATTACCCTTACTATTCATGTTATAATTCTTCATTATATTATAATAGTTGGTATTCTTATGGGTACGGAGTACATTCACCATATTCGCCTTACTACTCATGGAATTACCCTTACTATTATGATTATTATGGATATTACGACTCTAAAAAATATCCAAGACGATCAATTCATTCTTATAGACAAAACTCGTTTGCTTCTAGACATGGTGTAAGAAGTAGTTCTTATCATTCATCTCGAAGATCAAGTGAATTACCCGAGATACATACAGGTAGAAATATCAATAGATCGAGTACAGTTAAATCTGGATTAAGTAGAAACCGACCTCAGAGTGTATCAAGAACAACTAGAATTAACCAACGCTCAGGAAACTTGACAAGAACTACAATATCCGCAACGAATAGAAGTAATAATTACACTAGAAATAATCGTACTTCTACATCTGTTTCTACAAATAGATCAACAAACACAAGATCTTCGTACAGAGGGAATGGATATTCTAATCGAACTAGCAGATATTCGAGGCCTACAAGTACAAGCACAAGAACTAGAGTATCTTCTTCAAGAGAGAATTCGACTTATTCTCCAAGATATCGAAGCTCAGGATCATCTCGAAGCACATATCGATCAAATGGTTCAACACGATCATCTATAAGAAGCAATACTAGTGGATATAGACCATCTACTAGATCAAGTACTGTTCGAAGTTCTAGTCCATCTCGTAGTACAGGTTCTTCTCGTAGCTCTTCCTCTTCTTCAAGAAGCAGAAGATAATATTGACTAATTGTGAAAAATAGCTTTAAACGCAATTAGAGTGGTTGGTCAATAAAAATAAAATCGCAAAAATTTGCCCCAGATTTGTATTTATGGACTTGCAAAACAAATACTAAATGAACTATACAAACCACAGCAAATTACTAAATAACAAAAACACACCCAGATGAAAAAAATAATTTTAATATCATTAATATTTTTCAATAGCCTATTTATTTTTAGCCAAAGTATTTATGTTGATAATGCACTTATGCTTTCAACCAATAAATATGGAGGAACAGCACGCTTTATTGGAATGGGAGGAGCATTAGGTGCTCTAGGTGGAGATTTTTCTTCATTATTAATAAATCCAGCAGGATTGGGAGTTTATCGAAGCTCTGAATTTATAGTCTCTCCTGGATTAAGCTATAATAATAATAATTCAACCTATATCGGGAACAAAGTTAATGATGGAGGATACAATGCCAATATAAATAGTTTAGGGTTTGTTGCTTCAGGAGAGTTAAAAAACAACTCAAGATGGACCAATGTAAATGTTGCTATTGGCTTTAATAGAACAAATAATTTAAATGACAAATTAACATTTGAAGGAATAAACAACTCTACTATAATGGAAATATTTGTCAACAATACAATTATGGATACTATCAACTTCGACGCTTTAGGAAACAACGAATATCTACTTTTCCATGCTTGTGTTTTAGACACAGCAAACGGGAGATTTTTTAACGAAATAGATAATCAGCTCTTTGCTGATTCTAATAATTTTAAAATTCGTCAACGTAAAATTATGGAAACAGAAGGTTCTGCTAACGAATTTCATATAGCATTCGGAGCAAATTATTCTCATAAGCTATATGTTGGAGCTAGCTTAGGGATTACTTGGTTAAACTACAAACAATATTCTTCTCATTACGAACGTGATATTGATGAGTATCCTATCGATAATTTTACGGGCTTCGATTTTAGAGAATATTCTTCGACATCAGGTGCTGGTGTAAACTTTAAAATAGGAGCTATTTATAAGCCTGTTGATTTTTTACGAGTAGGAGTTTCTGTTCATACACCTACATTCTACTCATTAGAGCAGACCTTCCACAACGAAGCATATAGTTATTTTGATAATGGAGAAGAAAAAAACGCAAAACAAAAAGATCAAAATTACAATTATAAGTTACAAACCCCATTGCGATTAAATGGAAGTTTAGGTTTTCAATTAGGAAAACTAGCACTAATCGGATTTGACTATGAATATGCCGATTATTCGAAAATGGAACTTGAAGATGATTACATGGAAGCCAATGGTGTTATTGCCGACAACTCAGTAATTAAAGATGTATATCAAAGTACACATAATTTTAGATTAGGTGCAGAAGCCAGACTTGGAACTCTTTATTTAAGAGCAGGAGGAGCATATTCGACCAATCCATATAAGTATATTGATGACTACAATGTTATTTCATTTACTGGAGGTATTGGATATCGAGATACTAAATATTTCTTTGATGCTGCTTTCTCGCAAAGAAGATCTGAATACAACTTATCGGCCTATAGTATTCAACGAAACACAGCTTTAGCTCAAATAAAAAATAGATTGAATAATTTTGTAGTAACATTTGGAGTTCGATTCTAAAAAATAACTTTTAAAGCTCAATAAATAAGCTGCTCATTTTATTGTAAGCAGCTTTTTTTATGATAATTATCGTATATTTATGTATTTTATATATTTAATGACAAAAATCTTTGAGTATTAGTTGTTAAATATTTATTTTCGTAAACTGTAATTTATGTAAGTTATTTTGGGAAAATACCTTCATTAGAAAATAAGGACAATATGGATATTAAAGATCTGCAAAACTCTGATTCTGTTCAAGATGAACAGAAAGAAACGAAAGAAATTTCGAACAAAAAAAGCGAAGAAACTTCAGTTGAAAAACAAGAAGAAAATTCTGATGTAGATAAAATAAATGATGATTTGGAAAATAATGTTGATTCGGAAAATGCCGAAGACATTTCTGAAGTAGAGAATATTGAAATTGATTACAATTCTCTAGAGCGCGAGGAACTTGTTTCTGAATTATCTAAATTGATAGATACTAAACCAATAAATGACATCAGAAAAGAAGTTGAAGCAATTAAAGCTTGTTTCTACAAACAGCAAAAAACATTAAATGAAGAGAAAAGAAAGCAGTTTTTAGATGAAGGTGGGAATATTGAAGATTTTTCTCCAATAGAAGATCCTATTGAAGAAAATCTAAAAGATTTATTTAAAAGATATAGACGATTAAAAGCAGAACATAATAGACATTTAGAAAAAGATAAAGAAGAGAACCTTAAGAAAAAATACGAAGTAATAGACGAACTTAAGGTTCTTGTTACTAAAGATGAATCTATTGGTGATACATTCAAAGAATTTAAAGAACTTCAAAATCGCTGGAAAGAAATAGGACAAGTACCTCAACAAAAATTAAAAGATCTTTGGAACACATATCATCATCATGTAGAAAAATTCTACGACTTCATTAATATAAACAAAGAATTAAGAGATCTTGATCTTAAGAAAAATTTAGAAACAAAAACTGATCTTTGTATTCGAGCAGAAAAATTAAATGAAGAAAAATCAATTGTAACAGCTTTTAAAACTCTACAAAAATACCATGCTCAATGGCGTGAAATAGGTCCTGTTCCTAATGAAGAGAGAGAATCTGTTTGGGAAAGATTTAAAGAAGCTACAAGAATTATTAATAAAAAGCATCAAGATTATTTCAAGAATATAAAAGAAGATCAAAAAAATAATCTAGAACGTAAAGAAAAACTCTGCGAAAAAGTTGAGCAAATAGTTACTGAAGAATTAGATCAGCATAAAGATTGGTCAGAGAAAACAGAAATTATTATTGAGTTACAAAAAGAATGGAGAACAATTGGTTTTGCTCCTAAAAAAGATAATAATAAAATATATTCTCGATTTAGAAATGCTTGCGACAATTTCTTCGGGAAAAAACGAGAATTTTACGCTCAAAATAAAGAACTACAAGACGAAAACTTACAAAAGAAAGTAGTTTTATGCGAAAAAGCAGAAGCCATACAAGATAGTACTGATTGGAAAAAAACAACAAAAGATTTAATCGATCTACAAAAAGAATGGAAAAGCGTTGGTCCTGTAACAAGAAAGCATTCAGAAAAAATTTGGAAACGCTTTAGAGCGGCTTGTGATAAATTTTTCGATAATAAATCTGAGTACTATTCAAATATAGAAGGGGAGTATGGAGATAACTTAAAATTGAAAAAAGAACTTATAGAAAAAGTTAGAAATTTTCAATTTGTAGATGAACCAACACAAAATTTTGAAGCTCTAAAGAAATTACATGAAGAATTTAATGAAATAGGATTTGTTCCTTATAAGGAAAAAGATAAAATTCAGAATGAGTTTAGAGATGAACTTAATAAACAATTTGATAAACTTAAAGTTGGTGAATCTGAGAGAAAATTATTGAAATTCCAAACTCGATTAGAAACACTACATAATAGCCCTAAATCAACTTCAAAAATTCGCTACGAAAGAGATAAGATCTTTAATAAGATAAAAAAACTCGAAAATGATATTTCTCTATGGGAGAATAATATGGGATTTTTTAGCGCTGGTTCAAAACAAGCAAAAGATATGCTAAAAGAATACCAAATAAAAATTGATGAAGCCAAAAGAGATATTAAGATTCTGGAAGAGAAGGTTAGAATGATAGATAAAGCAGATTCAGAATAAAATTTTTAGAAGTTTAACATATTAAAATAATACGTTTTGTCATTAACAAAATACATATTTGTTACAGGAGGAGTTACTTCTTCCTTAGGAAAAGGGATTATATCAGCATCTTTAGCAAAATTATTACAAGCTAGAGGTTATTCAGTTACAATACAAAAATTGGATCCATACATTAATGTTGATCCAGGAACATTAAACCCATACGAACATGGAGAATGTTATGTTACTGAAGATGGAGCTGAAACAGATTTAGATTTAGGACACTATGAGCGATTTATTAATTTACCAACATCGCAAGCAAATAATGTTACAACTGGAAGAATTTATCAAAATGTAATAAACAAAGAACGAAAAGGGGACTATCTGGGAAAAACAGTTCAGGTTATACCTCATATTACTGATGAAATTAAACGAAACATCAAGTTATTAGGAAAGAAAAGTAATTTTGATGTTGTTATTACTGAAATAGGAGGAACTGTTGGAGATATTGAATCTTTACCATACATAGAAGCTGTTCGACAGTTGAAATGGGACTTAGGATCGCAGAATAGTTTATTTATACATTTAACGTTAGTTCCATATCTTTCAGCTTCGGGGGAGTTAAAAACAAAACCAACTCAACATTCGGTTAAAGTTATGCTCGAAAATGGGATTCAACCTGACGTTTTAGTATTACGAACAGAACATCCTTTAACATCAGATGTTAAGAAAAAAGTAGCTCAGTTTTGTAATGTTGACATCGAATCGGTAGTAAAATCGATTGATGTAGCAACAATCTACGAAGTTCCTTTATTGATGAAAGAAGAAAAACTTGATGTTACTGTTTTACGAAAATTAGGTTTGCCTGAAAACGAAGAACCTAAGCTAGAAAAATGGACTCAGTTTATTAATCGATTAAAGAACCCTAAGAAAGAAATAACAATAGGTTTAGTTGGTAAATACGTTGAGTTACCTGATTCGTATAAATCAATAATGGAATCTTTTGTACATGCTGGTTCCATTAACGAATGTAAAGTAAATATAAAGAGTATTCATTCTGAGAAAATCACAGATTCTAATGTTAGCAATAAGCTAGAAGGAATACAAGGAATTATTGTTGCTCCTGGTTTTGGACAGAGAGGAGTTGAAGGAAAAATATCGGCAGTAAAATATGCTCGCGAGAATAATATTCCATTTTTAGGAATCTGTTTAGGAATGCAATGTGCTGTTATTGAATTTGCTCGCAATGTATTAAAACTAAGCGATGCTGACTCGGCTGAAATGAGCAGAACAACTAAGAATCCGGTTATTGATTTAATGGAAGAACAGAAAGGGGTTACTGAAAAAGGAGGAACAATGCGTTTAGGAAATTATCCTTGCGAGATTAAATCTGACAGTAAAGTCTTTGAAGCATATCAAACAGATAAAATAAACGAACGTCATCGTCATAGATACGAATTTAATAATGATTATCTAAACAAATTTGAAAAAGCAGGAATGCTAGCTACCGGACATAATCCAGATACTGGACTGGTTGAAATTGTTGAAATTGCAGAACATAGGTGGTTTGTAGGAGTTCAGTTTCATCCTGAGTACAAAAGTACAGTGGTTAATCCGCATCCTCTTTTTGTAAATTTTGTTAAAGAAATTTGTAACGGATAATATATAAAAGGTACACAGAATAATGTTTGTGTACTTTTTGATATATATTAAAACTAAATATTTAAAATGGATAGAAATTCGATAATTGGAATAATAATAATAGCAGGAATTTTTATTTTTTGGAGCATATTAAACAAGCCTTCGGAAGAACAACTGAAAGCAGAAAAGCACAGAAGAGATTCAATAGAATTAGTTAGACAAAGACAAATAGCTCTGCAGAAAAATGAAAATACAGCAAATGTTCAACAAGATAATTTAAAGAATACTACAACAACTAATTTGCAAGACAGTAGTGCTTTAAAAGAATTGTACGGAAGCTTTGCAAACGCCGGAAGTGGTATTCAGAAATTCATAACATTAGAGAACGAGCTTATTAAAATGCAAGTTAGCACTAAAGGTGGGCGAGTTTACTCTGTTGAATTAAAAAACTACAAAACCTATAATAAAGAACCGCTAGTTTTATTTGATGGTGATTCGACTGTATTTGGACTAAACTTTTTTGCACAAAATAGAAGAATCATAACAAATGACTTATTCTTTGTTCCTGTAGAACAAAATAATAAGTCACTTAAAATGCGACTTTATGCTGGTTCGGATAAATATATCGAATATGTTTATTCGTTAGAGCCTAATAGCTACATGGTTGATTTCGATATTAACTTTGTTGGAATGAACCAAATACTTGCAAATAATTCGGATGTTTTAGATCTTAATTTCTCAATGTACTCTCCACAACAAGAAAAAGGAGCTGAAAATGAAAATATGTATACAACAATGGGGTATAAATATTTTCAAGACGAAGTAAATACACTAAAATCGAGAGGAAAAGACGAGCAAAGAGAAGAGTTAAATACTAAAATAAAATGGGTTTCATATCAACAACAGTTCTTCTCGACAATTTTGGTAGCAGATAATTCATTTCCGAATGCAATTGTTGAGTTTCAGAATACTGAGAACTCTTCGAAATATTTAAAACACTTTAAGTCGACTATAGGAATACCATATAACTTTAGTGCAAAATCAACTGTTCCTATGGCTTTTTATTTTGGACCTAATCATTATAAAACACTAAAAAAGCAAGATTTAGGATTTGAAAAAATAATTCCATTAGGATGGGGTATTTTCGGATGGATAAATCGTATAGCCGTAATTCCTGTTTTTAATGGACTAGGGAAATATATTTTAAATTATGGATTAATTATATTGATTCTTACAATAATTATAAAATTAGTTTTATTCCCATTAACATATAAATCGTATTTATCATCAGCTAAAATGCGTGTTTTAAAACCCGAAGTTGATGAAATCAATAAGAAATTTCCGAAGAAGGAAGATGCGATGAAAAAGCAGCAAGCAGTAATGGCTATGTATAAAAAAGTAGGGGTAAATCCAATGGGAGGATGTTTACCAATGCTTATTCAGATGCCTATATTGTTTGCAATGTTCCGTTTTTTTCCTGCATCAATAGAGTTAAGACAAAAAGCCTTTTTATGGGCTGACGACTTATCGTCTTACGATGCTATTTTATCGTGGGATTTTAATATTCCGCTAATAAGTAGTATTTACGGTAATCATATTAGTTTATTTACTTTATTAATGGCTGTAGCTTTAGTATTGTCAACACGAATAAATTCGAATCAGATGGGCGATACTAACCAACAAATGCCTGGAATGAAATTTATGATGACTTATATGATGCCTATTATGATGTTGGTTTTCTTTAACCGATATGCTGCTGGTTTAAGTTACTACTACTTTTTATCGAACTTAATAACTTTAGGACAAACTTTATTTATCCGACGTTTTGTTGATGATGATGCAATTCTAAAGAAGTTACACGAGAATAAGAAAAAGCCAGTAAAGAAATCAAAATGGCAAACCAGATTAGAAGAAGCTGCAAAACAAAGAGGTTATAAACCTCCTAAACGATAAAAATTAAAACTGCTCTCGAAAGGAGCAGTTTTTTTATATAATATATGTGCATACAAAAATAGGTTCTCCCCTCTCCTCTTTAATATTTACTCCCTCTATTCATTGGTCTGTTGTGTGGATTTTGTCGTCGTCGATTGCCTCTATTACGACGAAGATGATGTTTTTTGTCTGAAATCATCAACATAAACAATTTTTGCAAGGACTCTTCTTGCTCTGGCGAGCATAGTTTCTTTAGCTCTAAAAAATGTTCTGATGTTAATAGTTTTAGCTCATAATGCAAATGACCAATACGATAAGATACAGAATCGATACTTGCTGTATTGGGGTTTTGTTTTGATATTTCGACAATAAAAAGATGACGATATTTATTTAGTTCATCTTTTATTTCGCGAGTAGCTATACTGTAATTTCTATTTATTTGTTTGAAAGACAAAAACTGTTGGTCGGATAAATTCAATTCGTTTCTGAAATAGTTGTACATTCCTACTTCGCGCATTTTTTGTCTTTGTATATACACCTGATTTTCTTTTCGAACTTTTACTTTATTGTTATAATAAATTGTTGCTAAAGCCGAAATATTAATTATCAGAAGTGCTATTATTCCGATTATTAGAATTCTTTTTTTTGATAAGTTATTCATTATAAAAATATTTAAACTTATTCGTTATTAGTATTTTCTTCGTTAATCAAAGTAGACTCGACAGTTTCTAAATCAAAATCATTAAAATATTGTTTATCTGAGAAAACTTTGATGTAGCTATCGTCAGGATTTAAATCAGACAATTGCTTATAGCTTTCGGTATACGA